>DAOVVI010000105.1 GCA_030637245.1 Cyclobacteriaceae bacterium | reverse complement strand
TTTACCAGGATCATCATCCATGCAATTATCAAAAACCTCAATATCCTTGTTGCACTATTTTTCATATGTTTCTAATTTTTAAAATCTGCAATTTACCTGAGCCATTAATCATGCATTTGTGTGTCCTTAATTTGCTCCGGCCACGCCGGTTTCATATTAATGTGAATAATATGGGCTGATCATTAAGAAAACGATGACACCCGTTATTGAAACATATAACCAAACAGGGAATGTAAATTTCACAATTTTTTTATGCTTTTCAATTTTTTGGGAAACAGCAAAATATATTGCCGACAATACCAGTGGCACTACAATAAACGCCAATAAAATATGACTGAGCAAAAAGAAGAAGTAAACATACCGGATTATACCTTCCCCGCCAAATTTTGTGGAAGGAGCATTGGAATGGTAAATGACATAGAATATCAAAAACAAAGATCCTAAAATAAAGGCGCTTATCATGCACACTTTATGAGAATTTACTTTCCCGTTTTTTACAAAATAAAAGCCGGACATTAAAAGTATGGCTGTTAGGGTATTGATGATTGCATTGTAAAATGGAAGCGTGAATATCCATGGACTTACTGCACTTGTATCTCCTTTTGGAAGGAATAACAATACTGCCACTACCATTGGTATAAGAATTGAAATTAGTATAAAAATCCGTTTGAAAATTTTGCTTTTCTCGTTCATACAAATCTATCTAAAGTTGTTCTTTCAATATCTTTAACTCCAATATTAGCTGATCTGTTTGCTCGATATCCAGGCCGTTATAGATTCCTCTTATTCTTTTTTGAGGATCTGCCAATACCAGATTTGAAAATCCATCAGAATTTTCATCAATCAAGGCAATTCCACATTTTAAAAAATCAGATAGTTGCCTATGTTCCAAATAGGCAATGCAACTACTTTTTTGTGCTAAACCCATGTTGCTGCATAGTGATTCCATTTCCCTATGTTGATTGGGATTTCCATTTATGAAAATAAGAAAGTAAGGCGACCCGATTTCGAAAAACGCATCCTGTATCCGAACCAATTCAACAATCAATTTTTTATTCTGCTCCGATTTCGAAGAATCCAAAACTCCATAGATCAGAAATCCTTCCAATTGGTTTGAATTAAATTGTTTCCCTGTTTCTCCAATGTATTCAAAGTTGGGAACTTTATGTGGACTTGATGAATTTGGACAATTTGGAATTCCTTCATCAAACAGGCAGGGCACCTCAAAAGTATTTGTTCCAAAAAATTTCAGGAATAAAAAGACGGAGACTGGTATTGCTAAAGTTATAACGAGAAGGATAGATTTTTTCATTTCTAATAAGCTTAACCAAAGTTAAACTAAAAAAGCCAGCGACCATTAAATTTATGACCACTGACATTCAAATTTTTTCTAATCGTTTTTATCTCACCTCCAAAATAGCACCCCCTTCATAAATCAGGGCAATGACCAACCAAATGACTAAAATCATCGGCAGCACAATAGACCAGATAAGCGTCTTAGTCTCATGCTTTAAGTGCATAAACTCCGATACGATGTAAAAGGCTTTAACGAAAGTCAAACCAACAAAAATTGAAATCTTCATCACTTTCCAATCGTCAGGCATTGAAAAAGCGAAAACAAATTCTATAATTGTAATTACCAATAATATCCCGGCGATTTTCCAGAGATTATTGATTTCTGATTTATTGGCCGGTTTTACTTCGATCTGTGAAATTTCTTCTAATAATGCCATATCTCTTTGTAATTTAAATCAAGTAGAAAAATGTAAATACAAATACCCAAACCAGGTCCACAAAGTGCCAGTATAGACCGATTTTTTCAACCATTTCATAGTGGCCTCTGCGTTCAAATGTTCCAACTGAGGCCTGGTAGAAAATCATAATATTAAGCAACACACCACTAAGAACGTGCGTCCCGTGAAAACCTGTGATAAAGAAAAACAAATCGGCAAATAGCTGGGGGCCATATTCATTAACCGCAAGGTTAGCTCCAAATATTGTTGTTCCATCAGCCAGGGTAAGCCCATGTTCTGTGCCATGGATAAAATGCACCCATTCCCATGCCTGACAACTTAAGAAGGCAATACCTCCAACAATTGTCCAAAGCATCCATTTCATTACATTTTTGCGATCCATTCGATGACCGGCCTCTACAGCCAAAACCATGGTCACACTACTCATGATGAGAATAAATGTCATGATGCCCACGAACATCAAGGGAATTGAAACTCCATGTAGAAATGGTACTGCATCAAATACTTTTTCCGGAATAGGCCAATAGTCATGCGAGGCTACATAATCTGCTATCGTACCTTCATATGCACGATGACTATATCTCAATAATCCATAAGTAATAAGAAGTCCTGAAAAAGTGAATGCATCAGACAAAAGGAAAAACCACATCATGAGTTTTCCATAGCTTGCCTTAAGCGGTGATACACCCCCCCCCCATAGGTTTTTGCCGGATTGTTCGACTGCAGCTGTTGACGCCATTTGGGTTAATTTTTTGTTATAAATTGAATAATAAGAATAAATACAAATACAACCAAAGACCTCCAAGAAAATGCCAGTACGTCATACACATTTCTATCTGCACGAGCTTTTTAGAATGGATCTCTGATTTTAACGAAGATCTGAATGCGATCAAAAGAAATATAATTCCACTTATCAGATGCACACCGTGAAGACCGGTAAATACATAAATGAATGATGCTGAAGCGTAATTGCTAACAAAGTACACATCATTTTTCACTAATTCTGACCAGGAAATATACTGCCCGACAAGGAATAAAAGTCCAAGTACAACAGTAATTGAAAGCATCCATTTTACTTTACCCAATGCATCCTTTTTTGCTGCCACGTAGGCAAGATGCATGGTCAAACTGCTGATTGCAATGATGACTGTGTTGACAGCAAAAATTCCAGGTAGTTTGAAAGACAGCCAATTGCCATCAGATTGTTTGACAATGTAAGCGCTGGTCAATGCCGCAAAAAGCATTACGATTGACACGATAAACAACCACAATGCAAACTTTTTGGGATGCATGGCAAGCGTTTCTTTTGCCTCGTCGATATGTAGATTCTGATTCGCTATCATATTTTATCAACTAAATAAGCTATCTGAACAATTGGTAAATATAAAAATGATCCATACATGATTTTCAAAGCTGACTTCCTGGAATTGTCTCGCATCAAACTAAATGTCTGAGCTAGAAATAGTACTCCGCAAATTGTGGCAATGATGGCAGAATTAATGCCTGCAACTCCAAACTTGGCCGGCAATAAACCGAGTGGTAATAAAAACAATGTATAGATCATGATATTGATCGCAGTACGCATATCCTTTTTCCCTCCTGCCGGAAGCAATTTAAAGCCTGCCTTTTTATAATCATCATCCGCCAGCCAAGCAATTGCCCAAAAGTGCGGGAATTGCCAGATAAACTGAATCCCAAAAATGATCAGCGCCTCATACGAAATATGACCTGTAGCGGCTACCCAACCTAATAATGGCGGCAATGCCCCGGGAATCGCTCCAACAAAAACTGCAATTGGCCCTACTCTTTTCAAAGGCGTATAAACAAAACAATACATCAACATAGAAAACATTGAAATTAAAACTATCAATATATTGGTAGTGATAAAAAGCATTGAGAATCCAATGAAGAGCAAAGCAATAGCAAAGATTGTGGCTTCCAGTAGGCTAACCCGGTTGGTCGGTAATGGTCTTCCCATTGTTCTTTTCATCACCTTATCATACTCCTTTTCCAGAATTTGATTGATGGTGATCGCTGCACCACTTACAAGGAATCCTCCTACACAAAAGGCAATGAATTGGCTCCAGTTTACAATGCCGTGATTCCCCAGGATATATCCAAATCCGGAAGAAAACGCTACCAAAAAGCTGAGCCTGAATTTTATAAGCTCATAATAACTTTTCAGCTTCATGTTCAGAAGAGATAATAAATCCAGATTTCCTGTTGTTCCTATCATATTAGCTTGTAGCTATTTTATTTTTTGAATTAACAATTACTAAATACATATAATACAGCACTCCAAATATGACTGTGCTAAAAAGCAAATGAATTGGCTGAATGAATGGTGGTATTCCAAAATAAGCCATGGCGACTCCGCTCAATATTTCTATACCAATAAGCAGAACAATGTATTTTCCAATATTTTTTACAAGGCTTGATTGATGTTTATTTTTCAAAACGGAATATAGCAACCATCCATGCACTCCTAAAATCAATAATGAAAATGATCTGTGGATCAGAAAGCTCAATCCTGTTTTACTAATCCATGTTTCCCTAAATGCAAAAGACAGATCTGCAGCAACTACATCAATAGCTTCCCTGACCTGCGTTCCCAAAACTATCTGTATTCCCATGGTGACTAAACACAATACTGTCAGAGAAACCAGTATTCTTTTATCACTTGGTAAGGAAGAATTCAATGAAGTTCTTCTAATTCTGAAATTGATATAGATCAATAATAAAACAATGACTAAGGCAAGGATCATGTGAATGGTGATCATCCATGGCATTAAGTTGGTTGAAACTACAATAGACCCAATCCAGCCTTGAAAGCCCACCGCCAGAAATGTAAAAAATGACAAATAGAAAACAGGCTTGTCTTCTTTAAAATAGGAAATTGAACCGATCATCATTGCGAATATCAAAAATCCGATAGTTGCTCCAAGCAAACGGTTTACATATTCTGTCCATGTTTTATAAACATTGAAATCCTCCTCAACCATAATTGATTCATCATTTACGATCTGATCAGCTTTTTCCGGTAATCCAAAGAAATTCAAATATTTTGCAAAACGGACATTTTTCTCATGCCTGTAATTCGCATAATATTCCTTATAATCACCAGGAAGCTCGGAAACATCTGTTGGAGGCACAAAACTCCCAAAACATGTTGGCCAATCAGGGCATCCCATTCCTGAACCTGTACTCCTTACAATCCCTCCAACTAAGATCAGAAAGTAAACAGCAATGAGCGTAATAAAGCTCAACCTCTTAAAAGCGATATGTTTTTTGTCTGGATTCATTAAGACCTGGCTACTGTTTTCTCTTCAGCTACAATTTTAACTTCGTGTTGTAAGTTAGATTCCGGTGTTTCAGACAAGGGAATATTTTGTGGAATAAAATCCTCTTTTGCTCCAGGCTTGCTGTAATCATATGGCCAGCGATGAACTGAAGGAATTTCTCCAGGCCAATTACCGTGTTTTGGATTCCTTGGCGTTGTCCACTCTAACGTATTGGAATGCCATGGATTTGCTGGAGCTTTTTTCCCTCTGAACATGCTATAGAAGAAATTAAAAAGGAATATAAATTGCGCAGCAAAAGTGAGGAAGGCCGCAATACTTACAAATGCATTCAAATCGACAAAAGTACTGAACGCATCAAAGTTAGTAAATGAATAATATCGTCTTGGAAATCCAGCAATACCAATGTAGTGCATCGGAAAGAAAACCATATAAACTCCAACAAATGTGATCCAGAAATGAACATATCCCAACTTGTTATCCATCATCCTGCCAAACATTTTGGGAAACCAATGGTAAACTCCTGCCAGTAACCCGAAAAATGCAGCGGCTCCCATTACCAGGTGGAAATGCGCTACGATAAAATACGTGTCATGCAATTGGATGTCAATTGCTGAATTACCCATATGTAACCCGGTAAGTCCTCCCGAAATAAAAAATGATACCAAACCAATAGAAAACAACATTGCCGGTGTGAAAATGATATTTCCTTTCCACAACGTAGTGAGATAATTAAAAACCTTGACGGAAGAAGGTACAGCAATAATTAAAGTGAGCAGCATAAAAATCGAACCCAGGAACGGATTCAATCCGCTCACAAACATGTGATGCGCCCATACTACAAATGAAAGTACTGTAATTGCCAGCATGGAAATGATCATGGCTTTATAACCAAAAATTGGTTTTCTGCTGTTCGTAGAAATAATTTCTGACGTTATGCCTAAAGAAGGAAGTAGCACTATATAGACTTCCGGATGACCAAGGAACCAAAATAAATGCTGAAATAGTATCGGGCTACCACCCATATTTGGTAGGGCTTCCCCTGCGATGTAAATATCAGAGAGGTAAAAACTTGTTCCAAAACTACGATCGAATATTAATAGTAAAGCAGCTCCCAAC
>DAOVVI010000567.1 GCA_030637245.1 Cyclobacteriaceae bacterium | reverse complement strand
ATCAGAGACCTCCTCGCAAATATATAATGATGGTGCGGATTGGGTTGGAATACTGTTTTCTGTTTATAATGGCTTTGCAGCTGTGATCGCATTTTTTCTTCCTGTTATAGCAAAATACACCAATCGAAAAATTACACATCTAATTGCACTTTGTATCGGAGGGCTTGGACTGATTTCATTTTATTTTATAAATGACCCAAAATTACTTATGATCTCTATGGTGGGAATTGGATTTGCCTGGGCAAGTATTCTTTCTATGCCTTATGCAATTCTAACAGGGTCTCTCCCAGCCAAAAAAATGGGAGTTTATATGGGGATTTTCAATTTCTTTATTGTTATTCCGCAAATTCTGGCAGCAAGTATTCTTGGTTTTCTGGTTAAAAATATCTTCGGTGGAGAGACCATTTTTGCTTTAGTTCTTGGTGGAATATCAATGATACTAGCTGGATTTTTAACCTTGATCGTTGAAGACAAAAAAGGATCCGGCTCCAAATAAGAAATGAAGATTTGTCATTTAGAGATTTTAGCGAGAATTATTTTCATGATTTAACCAACAATGTTACATTCGAATTGGCGATAAACTAAAAAAAGTTAAAAGTGCCAATAAGATTTATCTATCTGAACACCTAACAATTTTCGCTATTTTTTCGTACTTTAGCACCACATCTGAAATATGTGATTTTTTGTAGTGATTATATTTTTATATTCCACTTTTTAAAGTCCAAACACAGCTTTATGGCTTCAACTGGTTCAGTATCTGGAAAGGCTCAAATTAATGAGTCGGGGAAAAACTGCACAGGCACGCTATTCAATTTAGGGTTTGGATTTAAAAAACTTCAGATAGCCAAAAATCCATATGTGGCAATTAATTGGGAAGCGATAATCCCTGAAAGTCATGGATGTAGAGCTGATGTGATCTGGAGTGCTATTTGTTTAATTGATCATTTAAAATATTTATTTAGCCGGTATGGTTATAAAGGTCACATAATAATATAATTGGAAATACTAACTTTGAGTGCGATAAATAAAATAAGCCTAAAACAAAAATGAAAGAAGTAGCAGTAGGCGTAGATATTGGAGGAACATTTACAAAATATGGAATTGTTGATAAGGCAGGGAACTGCCTTATAGATGGAACCATTTCCACAACAGAAAAAAAGGATATAGATGGTTTTTTAACCAATTTAAAAGCAGTCATTGATGAAGCGATTGCAAAAGTTTCAGAGCCGATAGAAATAAAAGGTATAGGACTGGGAGCGCCAAACGGCAATTTTTACAAAGGCACGATCGAATACGCTCCAAATTTAGCATGGGAAGGAGTAATCCCTTTTATTGATCTATTCAAAAAATACTATGATTTGCCCATGTTTCTGACAAACGACGCCAATGCTGCTGCTATTGGCGAGATGGTATATGGTGGAGCAAAACATATGAAAAACTTTATCATCATTACCTTAGGTACAGGGTTAGGAAGCGGATTGGTAGTAAATGGCGAGTTGGTTTATGGTCATGATGGCTTTGCCGGTGAATTAGGACATTTGACCATTGTGCGAAAAGGAAGGATGTGTCCGACCGGTCGAAGAGGTTCTCTTGAAACTTATGCCTCTGCTTCAGGAATCAAAAGGACAGTATTTGAACTATTGGCTGATTCGATTGAAGATTCTGAATTCCGGGATGTGACGTTCAATCAGCTTACTGCTAAAATGATTTCGGATGCGGCCAAAAAAGGAGATAAAATTGCATTAGAGGCATTTGAGCTTACCGGGAAGTATTTGGGCGAAGCCTTAGCTGATACGGTAGCTCATACAAGCCCTGAAGCAATATTTCTT
>DAOVVI010000411.1 GCA_030637245.1 Cyclobacteriaceae bacterium | reverse complement strand
TTCAGAGACTTCCTTCACAAATTCCGAAGGCACCACACCGATTGTCACGACATCATTTCTCCAGTCATGAACACGGAACAATTCTTTGGGCACCCCGGAGAACATCTTATCAATCTGAGCATCTGTCATGCCGGTATGCGTCCCCAGGGCCGGGAGCACATCAACTAATTTATCTCCATAATACGCATAGGTCAATTGGGTCAATTCACCTGCAAATGAATGAAACCTGGTAAAATCAGGTGGAATAGCCAATACTCTTTTCCGGGCACCAAGCATATCCAGGGCTGTATTTAATCCAATCCTTAAATCCTCGGTAGATAATACATCTGAAGTTGAGCCTCTTTGATAATAAAGCATATTGGAAAATTTATATAATTATCTCTTTACTCGTGCATTACCTTCCCAAATACTCCAGACCATTTCTTCATCAGCAGGTTGGGCATAATCAGTTAAGAAAGTCGTTGCCATAGCGCCGGTAGCCCAGCCAAACTGTACCCATTTTTCAGGTTCCCAATTTCTCAGTACTCCATACAACAGACCTCCAACAAATCCATCGCCTCCACCAATTCGATCAAGCACATGGATATCTCGTGGTTTTACTACATGCCAGTTGTTTTCTTCAAGCATGATAGCACCCCAAAGATGATGGTTAGCATGAACTACTTCACGCAGCGTGGTGGCAAAAACCGATGCATTTGGGAACGATTCCTTCACCCGGCCAATCATTTCTTTAAAGTTTTCAATTTTACCATCCAGGTCACTACCTCCGGCATCCGGTCCTTTTATTCCCAGGCAAAGTTGAAAATCCTCTTCATTTCCTACCAAAATATCGGAGATCGATGCAATCTCAGTAAAGGCGTCTCTTAATTCTTTTTCACGGCCTTTCCAAAAAGACGCCCTATAATTCAGATCAAAAGAAATGCGTGTGTCATACTTTTTGGCCGCCCGAGCCAATTCCAGGCAGAATTTACTTGTCTCAGGAGAAAGCGCCCCGATTAAACCAGACAAGTGGATGATCTGAACGCCTTCTTCGCCAAAAATACGATCTAAATCAAAATCATTCACATTGAGTGTTCTCCCAATCTCGCCTGCCCGGTCGTTTTGTACCCTTGGGCCACGTGAGCCAAAACCGCTATCTGCAATATTAATTTGATGCCTATATCCCCACGGGTCGCCCTGATCAACTTCAGGACCCTCAAAATCGAGGTGTCTGCTTTTCAAGTTACTTTTTATAAACTGCGCAATAGGACTTCCTTTTACAAAAGTGGTCAACACTTTTGCCGGGAATCCAAGATATGAAGATATACTTGCTACATTAGTTTCTGCACTTGTAGCTCGCATCGTAAAGGTATCACTGCTGTGGACCGGCTGTCCGTTTGCAGGCGTTAATCTCACTCCCATACTTGTTGGCACAAGCAGAGAATACTTAAAGTTACTTTTCAATTTTATGCTCATAATGAATTATGGTTTTATTGTTATTTTAGTTGAACTGTTTAAATGCGTAAAATGGTATTGAACATTCAATGAAAATCCGGTCAATTAGTTAAGCAACATCTAATAATTAAATTTCTTCATATTCATCTACCGCAAATTTTCAATAAAGATTGATTCTATCATTTAAGCATTTAAGCATTCTATCATTATATAATTTACACATTACACCACTTAATAATACAATTAAACACCACTAAATGCATTGAATCCTCCATCGACAGGCATCACAACGCCTGTTACAAATTTCGAAAGATCAGACATCAGGTAATTAACCGTGCCCTGCAATTCTTCTACTTCTCCAAATCTTCCCATTGGAGTATTGCTGATAATTTTGTGACCCCTAGGAGTTAATTCTCCTGTTTTTTCATCAGTCAATAAAAATCGGTTTTGATTGGTTAGAAAAAATCCGGGAGCAATGGCATTTACCCTGATTCCAACCGGTGCTAAATGGACTGAAAGCCATTCCGTAATGCTATTAATTGATGCCTTGGCGGCCGAATAAGCGGGTACTTTTGTCAATGGCCTATAGGCACTCATCGAGGAAACATTCAAAACTACTCCTCCTTCATCAAGCATGTCCTTGGACAATACCATTGTTGGAAGGATGGTCCCCATGAAATTCAGGTTGAAAACAAACTCAAATCCGGCAATATCCAAACCGTAAAATGTCTTGCCCAAATCATCTTTCAGATCATTGGTCATTGTTTCGGAAGCAGAAGTTGCTTTAGGAGAATTACCTCCGGCTCCATTGATGAGCATATTTATTTTCCCCAACTTATCATTGACTTCCTGCTTGGCATTTTCTAATGATGTTTTATCGAGTACATTCGTCTCAACACCAATTGATATACTTCCGGTTTCAGCCTTTACTTCAGCGGCCACTTTATCTGCCATCTCTTTATTCAGATCAAGCAAAGCGGTTTTAACTCCTACAGATCCAAGGCCAATTGCCAGCGCTTTTCCAATTACTCCACCTCCTCCGGTGATTGCGCAAACCTTATTATTCAGGTCTTCAAATGATAGTTTTGTCATGTTAATTTTTTATGCTTAAATGGACTTTGAACCAAATATACTAAATTAATGCACACGTGAACATAAAATATTAAAAAAAATCTCCCTGGTAGATTAATTTTATGAAAATCACTTAATCAGAATAGTGATTTTCATAAAATATTGCAATAAATTGGAGCTTTCAATTAATAATAATTTTGAAATGCATACAAAAACATTTGAGACATCACAGGCCTTGGGCGAAGCTGCCGGCAATTATGCGGCATTGAATATTGAATCTGCAATTAATGATTACAATGAAGCGAATATCTTACTGGCAACAGGGACCAGTCAATTTGGAACTTTGCAAACCCTGGTCAATTATGATATTATAGATTGGTCAAAAGTTACAATTTTCCATTTGGATGAGTATATCGGATTAAGTGAAAATCATCCTGCCAGCATTAGATTGTATCTCAAACAACGGTTTCTTGAAAAAGTGGGAAAGGTTAAAAACTTTCATTTCGTCAATGGAAGCGCGGAGAACCCAAAGAATGAATGTGATCGCCTGAACAGGTGAATCAAAGGGGTAGATATCCATGTGGCTTTGGTGGGTATTGGTGAAAACGGGCATTTGGCGTTTAATGATCCTCCTGCAGATTTTGATATCGAAGATCCATACATTGTGGCC
>DAOVVI010000378.1 GCA_030637245.1 Cyclobacteriaceae bacterium | reverse complement strand
ATATACACCTTGCATCCCTGCTGATAACCGCAATACATTACTGGCTTTACTTTTACTTTCATTTTATTACCTCCAAACTTTAATATACACACACTATAAATCTAGCTCATTAATGGAGTTGCGTTCTGGTCAGCTATTACTTGGCTCTCAGTAAATGGTTTTTGCTTGCCGGCCTTGAAGTAGTAAGGATAGCAGCTATCACTAGGGTCGAAAACATTTAACCTTTTCTTATCCTCTATGAAAAATGGAATGGTGGTTTCGTTGGCTTTTTTAGGCGTTTCTCTTCTTCTGAAATCATCCCTGTGAAAGGTGGTATCGAGATAGCCTATTTGCACATTTCTTTTTACAAGGGTTTCAAGTTTGGATTTAATACGGTCGGCGACAAACTTCCCTCTGGGTTGAAGTCCCAAAATAGCAGAATTGGAAAAATCGTTGTGGTTTTCAATTAGTTGATAGCAAAGCCGGCTAATTGTAATCTCGAGAAGATTCTGATCTAGTATAAGTTTCTTTTGCATACTATTAACAACAACAAAGATAAAAAAACAAGGATAAAATCTTAAGGTTTTCTTGAGGAGTTATATAAAAAAATTCACTTATTTTCATCGCAATTAATAAGGTTGTCAGATTTACGGTTCAAAGTTCTCAATTAAATTTCATTTTAAAGATTTTTAAACCCTCAACAATGAACTTTTGAACCGGGAACTTTCGTAGTTAAAACCACCTATTGATAACTGATCTTATTTATGAAGAAAACTTCGCGGTTGAGCTTTACCCCTTCGTCTTTCATATTTTTAATCTTAAGTATCCCATATGCAAAAAGATTTCCACCATACCATTTTTCCAATCCACCATACTCATCTTCGCTTTTGCTGACCACATCATCTTCAAAAGATAATTTCAATTCATTGAAAGTCTTTCCTTCCATCACTTCATTCCCTTCAATGATCTTTGACCGAATTTCATCCTCATACACATAAAGAAGTGCCATTTCCTTATCGCTCATAGAAATATGTACAAATTGATCGAGCGTATAACTGATCACATCATTAATTTCGAAGCTGTTATCCCAGATAAGCCTTCCCCTGCGGTCAAAACCAAAAACCACTGCGTGGGTGTATTTATAACCTTCGAAAGCCGTACCATAACTATTTCCATAGTATGAGCTATATCCGCCGTAATATGAAGATTGAGAATATTTAGGATAAAATGCTTCTCCAACCATGATAAATTTTCCATCCAGCTCCACAACTTCATGTACAAGCAATCGATAATTAAATTTATTTTTCTTTCCTTTTACTTTTCTCCTTTTTATTCGCTCCTCTACCCGCTTTTGCCTGCGTGCCTTCATATAACTAAAAAAGTTTTTTAAATCGGCATAGTTATAGTAATTGATGATTTGATCTCCTTCCTGAGAAATTCTGGCTAAAAAGATACCTCTCGACATATCCGATCTTTTCCTGGTATATGTCCCAACTATTAGTTCGGCGTTTCTATCTAACTTAACAGTTCTACCAAAAAGCAAACTGTGCTCATCTGATGGTTGCAAATTAATGTTTTTTATTATATCCCCGGTCTCATCAAACGATTTCAAAGACAGGGACTTTCTGCCATCCTTTGTTTTAAAACTAACCAGAACATTTAGAATCCTTAAGTCATCATCGATTTCAAGATGTTGTATTTGAGTTCGCTCATTAAATAATCCCGGTAATACTTTAGGCTGGGTTTTTCCAAATTCATAACAAATAATTGTAGGTAAATTGTTAGCGTATCCGCCAAAAAACAATGTATTTCCAAGCACCTCAAACTCCGTTAATTCCATTGCATATTCTCGTTCAATGAGAAATGTTTCACTAATTTTCGTATCAAGGTCTATTCGCAGAACAAACAAATCTGCCTTTAAACTCTCCGTATTTCTTTGAAAAAGCAAATAGAAATAATTTCCAAAATACTCGAATCCTCTCAGAATGTATTTTAAATGTATATAATAATGTTTCTCCCATTTTTTATTCAAAGTAGAATCAATAAGAATTACCTGGTATTTACGCTCCATTCTTGATTCGCGATTTCTCACTTCGCGATAAAGTACGATCCCCGATTCATCCGCCGACACTACCTCAAAATATTCATCCTCATCTTCCATTGGGATTTCAATTCTGACTGATTGTTCTATTTGTGCAAATGAATCAATTAAAAAAACAGCGCAAAAAAAGAAAATAAAAAAAGGTTTTTTAATCATGGAATAATACAGTGTTTAATAGCTTTTTTCTAATATAATCTGATAATGGTCATTAGCCACCGGCATTACCGAAAGCCTTGAATTTCTAATCAGCGCAAATCCTTCAAGTTTTTCATCTGCCTTTATTTGAGCAAGTGTCACTGGCTTTTCCAGTTTCCTCACCGGAACTAAGTCAACAACAACCCAACGGTCATCATCTGTGGTAGGATCCTGATAGAATTCCTTAACCACTCTGGCAATACCGACCACCTGCTTCTCATTTACGCTATGATAAAACAACACCTCATCCCCTACTTTCATGAGTTTCATGTTATTTCTTGCCTGGTAATTTCGCACTCCATCCCAATGGTCTCTTCCTAATTTCACAAAGTCATCCCATGAGTATGCTCCAGGTTCAGATTTCACTAACCAATACTTCATTTCTTATCAAATTTTAATTTTAAGATTCTTCTTATTTGAAAAAATTAATTCCTTATATATATGAAATTTATAAATTGTTTATTTCTTAACAAAAAAAGATTCATTTTGTCTTTGGAAATTAATCAAACATATCTGATAAATGACAAATAAAGAGATTGCCAAACTTCTTAAATTAACTGCCTCCCTACTCGAATTACACGATGAAAATCAGTTTAAAATAAGAACTTACACCAATGCAGTATTTAATATTGAGAAACAACAAGAAATCCTAAGTGAAAAAAATAAAGAAGAGTTAGATAAACTGGAAGGCATTGGAAAAGGACTTGCGCAGTCGATTGTTGAAATTAAACAAACCGGAAGTTTTACTCAGCTTGATGAACTTATCTCAAAAACACCGGAAGGAATCCTTGAAATGATTGATCTCAAAGGAATCGGCCCAAAGAAAATAAAAGTTGTATGGAAGCAACTCAATATTGAAAGCATCGACCAATTATATGATGCATGTAAACTAGGTTCGCTGGCTAAGTTGAAAGGATTTGGCGCAAAAACCCAGGAATCTATCATGCAAAATCTGGAATACCTGATAAGCCAGCGAGGAAACGTTCTTTATGCAGATGCTGAACTTTGGGCAGATCATTTAATTTCCATTATAAAAAAAGTATCCCCTGCCCAAAAAATTGAACTCACCGGAGATATGAGAAGAAAAATGGAAGTGGTTAATCAGGTAGATATATTAATTGATCGTATGGATACGACAACAGTTAGAAATCTACT
>DAOVVI010000284.1 GCA_030637245.1 Cyclobacteriaceae bacterium | reverse complement strand
TAGCCAAGAACCGTTGCTCCCTCCCTAAAATCTTCAGGTAACGCCAGTATTGCTTGTTGGATTTGAATATCTATTTCCAGGTTTTCTTGTGCTGAGCATGCTGATATTCCGAGTAGGAAGATAAAGGTAATCTTTGAGATTTTCATACGACGAGAATTTGGTTCATGAATAATCGACAATTTAAGGAAAACCTCAAATAAAAAAAATGAAAGTCTATGGATTTGAGGTCGAACACCGGCTAAAACGTATTTCAGATTAAGTAATTAAGCTTTAACGCAGTCGCTCGGTTAATGTCGTTAAGTTAAGCACCTATTATCCCTCTCTGGAGAGGGCGCAGGCCTGCCCACCGGATCAGGCGGGGAAAGGTAAGACAATAATTTTCTTAACTTAACGACATTGGCCACTCGGTTGAACTGTGTGACAATATGCCAAGGGCTATATAAAATATGAGAAGTGCTTTATTATTTGGAATTCATGATTGAAAGGCAATAGTATTTAGTCTATCTTCTATCATCTTGTAAAGGTGTTTTTTTAGTAATTGATCAATTTGCTTTTTCATGTCACTATTAAAATGGAAGTGCTCAAAAAAAATAATTCTAGGCTTTATTAGCTCAAAATCAATAGATTGGATTATTTCAAAATCAACACCTTCTGCATCAATCAATAATAAGTCAAATGCCCGGAATTTATATTTTTCTATGAGTTGATTCAGAGTTGTACAATTAACAATTACAGATTTTATTTCCAGTTCAGGATAATCATTACAGTGTTTTAATAAATGCCCTTTGTTGAATGAACTCAGGCATTTTAAAAATAAATAATCTTGATCAGATTTATTAATATTAGAAAAATAGTATAGTTCCTTTTTCCCATGTTCATCAGAAATAGCAATATTTTCAAAATGGATCTTGCCCGTATTAATAGCTTTATAGTTTTCAACTAACTC
Source organism: Cyclobacteriaceae bacterium (assembly GCA_030637245.1). GTDB lineage: Bacteria > Bacteroidota > Bacteroidia > Cytophagales > Cyclobacteriaceae > JAAUQL01. The sequence goes on along the minus strand of DAOVVI010000284.1, from coordinate 3,211 downwards.
GCGATAATAAGTTGGATGTGGCTCAACTAAGATTCCTTCCCATTTATATTTTTTTATAAATTTGAAGAGAGGATCCCAGGAGATTCCGTCATTTGCACCTATTTCTATAAATTTAATTCCAGTTTCTCCTTTTGTGAGTTTTTGTAAATGGGCGTCTAGAATATCGGGAAAAATATGCCACAAATATTTATTATAAAGATTTCTCCTTAGCCTGGAGTCTTTAGGCAGCAGAAAGTTGTATATAGATAAAATTTGTTTTTTTAAAAACATCAAATAGAGAAATTTCTAACTGATTTTTCTGAAAAAACTTAGCGTAATTTCTACTACCCTTTTCAAATCAGCTGGTAGCTCCATCCCTTCAAAAGGATGGCCACCACCAAAAGTATGTTGTGCGCCATTAATGATTTTTATTTCTGCCTGGGGATTCCATTCCTTTATTTCTTTTACAGCCGATACCGGTACGGTTGGATCATCTGATCCATGAATGGATAACATTGGTATGGACATATTTTTTACTGCATCAGGTACGTGGAGTCGATCATTGTTTTTGATAAAGTTTTCAACCAATTGAAAATCCAGTGGCATTTCCTGGTTGGTACGGCCATTGTGAATGTAGATTCTACCATTTTTCCTCCAATAATCCAACTCTTCTTTGGAATGCCATGCTTCCAGATTATTTACCGCTGCCCATGTCACCAGTTTTTTGATTCTATTGTCTCCATTGGCTTTTAGAATGGCAGAAGCGCCGCCCCGGCTATGGCCCATGATGTATAATTCATCCAGATCCATTTCATGGCCGGGGATTGCCGATGCATCAGAAAATAAATAATCAATCAGTACGCCGGTATCATCGAGCTCAATGCAAAAATTATTTTTTGCGAAGGCTTCCAGGTCAACAAATTCGTTTGGGTTGTCCAGGGTAACACCATTATGAGAAAAGTTCATTTTAATGAAAACAAATCCGGCAACGGCAAATTTATCTGCCACGATGTTAAATGGCCCCCAGTCCTTGAATCCTTTAAAACCATGATTGAAGATGATAACCGGTTTAGGCTGACCATCTGTTATGAATCTGGCGTCAGCCTGGAATTTCCTGTTTCCGTGCTTTGATGTTAATGTAATATCTATTTTTTCCATTGGTGTTAGCTACTATTTATTGAACATATGAATCTTTAAACTTTGCTTCTGTTTAAATTGATATTATACTTGTATCATCATTTTTTTGCATGTCACTTAATTTAAAAGAAATACAAGCTCCAATTGCTCAGGAAATGACGGATTTTGAAAAAAAATTCCGTGATTCGATGAAAAGCAAAGTCCTTTTACTTGACAAAATAATGACTTATATCGTAAAGCGCAAAGGAAAACAAATGCGTCCGATGTTTGTCTTTCTTTCCGCAGGTGTTGCCGGAGAAATCACTGAGTCCACTTATCGTGGAGCCGCACTGATCGAGCTACTACATACAGCGACCCTTGTTCATGATGATGTAGTGGACGATGCGCACTATCGACGTGGTTTTTTCTCGATTAATGCCTTATGGAAAAATAAAATTGCTGTGTTGGTTGGGGACTACCTTCTTTCTAGGGGCTTGCTTCTTTCTGTCGAGTTTGGGGATCTTGATTTATTGAAAATTGTATCCAATGCAGTAAAGGAAATGAGTGAGGGAGAACTACTACAGATGGAAAAAGCCAGGAAGCTTGATATCGATGAAGATGTTTATTATGATATCATCAGGCAGAAAACTGCTTCGCTGATTGCATCATGCTGCTCCGTTGGGGCATGTTCTTCTGGGGCAGATATGGATACTATTGAAAAAATGCGACTTTTCGGTGAAAAAGTAGGAATGGCATTCCAGATCAAAGATGATCTCTTCGATTATGGCAATGCCGAAATTGGGAAGCCCTTAGGTATCGACATTAAAGAAAAGAAAATGACCTTACCTTTGATCTATGCCCTTCGTAATGCATCCATGATCGAAAAGAAAAAGGTGATTTTTAAGATTAAAAATCAAAGTCACAAATCTAAAAAAGTCCAGGAGGTGATCGAGTTTGTGAAAAACTCCGGAGGAATAGAATATGCCAAGGAAGTCATGGAAAAATTCTACAACGAAGCGCTGGAAATACTTAAATCCTTTAAAGAATCTGCTTTTAAAAATTCTCTGAACGGACTTGTTCAATATACAATTTTAAGAGATAAGTAGTCTCAGTTACAAATTCATTTGACAATGTACAATTATCAATTGAAGTCGCTTCGTGGGAGGTCATATTGGTTGGAAGCCGGTCAACTTTATTCAGGGATGGTCACACTGAAAAAAAGGCAATAGCTAAAATACTGGTTTAACTAATGCCTTTCAATGATAATAAGCTGCATAGGGATTTATTTCCTCAAACTCCCAGCATAATCAATCTGTATTATCTTCAGTTCTATCCTGATAAAATAGTGCCTGTCTATAAAGTCAGAGTCTGATCAGAATGTTCGAGATCAAGGCTTGCACAGTTTCTGAAAAACGGAGTTTACGTTTGTAAATGAGTTTTTCAGAAACAAGCGTAACGCAGAGATCGGACATTATGGACAGGCTCTAAATAGAGCTTAAATCAACGGATATAAAAAAGGTCATCCAATTGGATGGCCTTTTTTGTTTATTTTTATTGAGAAATGCAACCCTTGGTTGTTTAGCAAGTCTTTAAGATCAGAAACTATAAAAATTGGAGATTTCATATAAAAATGTACATGCGGAAGTTGTTGATCGATGTATAAAGGGAGATCAAAAGGCCTTTTATGAAATCTACAAATTGTACTCTAAAGCAATGTTTAACATTTGCTTTAGAATAGTGGGGAACCAAGAGGAGGCAGAAGATGTACTTCAGGAAGCTTTTGTGAATGCTTTTCAGAAAATTCATAGCTATCAGGGAAAAGCATCATTTGGCGCATGGTTAAAAAAAATTGTTGTGAATAAGGCCATAAGCTTTTTAAGAAAACAACAAATAGAAATGGTGGAATTAGAAGATCGCTTCGAACAAAAAAGTGATCAACAAGTCGATGATATTGATCTTGTAATGAAGGTTGAAACCATTAGAAATGCGATACAAAAGTTGCCTAATGGATTTCGGGTAGTTTTCTCTCTGTATCTTCTGGAAGGATACGATCACAAAGAAATCTCTGAGATTTTGGAAATATCTGAATCAACATCAAAATCGCAGTACAACAGGG
>DAOVVI010000115.1 GCA_030637245.1 Cyclobacteriaceae bacterium | reverse complement strand
TAGAAATATCGCTTGATCCTCTGATCTGTTCTGGTAATCTTCGGTCAATTCACCAACTTTATACACCTGGCCATTAAAGGTATATTCATAAGCAATAGCTAACACCTCATCGCTTTGCAGTTTTCTTAAAAGCGATAAATGACCAAGCTGTCGATTTAGAGTATATTCCCGTTCATCCAGTTTTCTTGCAGCAGTTATGCTTTCATAGTCAGTAGCCTTATCAAAATTGTACTCACTTTCCAAAATGTCTGCTGCATTATCAATATTCCTCAAGTTTGGATCACTGCTAATCTCCGCGTATAAATTATTTGCATCATTCCTATTTGCCCCCCCCCTTCCGGGCCCAACCTTAGGATTATCCTTTTGATAAACTACTTCGCCTTCACCCAAATCCATGAATGCCAAAAAATTCCTAAGAGTTTGAGTGTTGTTTTGACGATTGATCACATACACTTCAACTCTTGTAATATTTAATCCCGAAATAATCTGTGGAATACCTCTCAACCAGGTCTCATAATTTTTTCGAAAGAAATGGCCAAGAAAATAATGCCTGTTCTCTTCATAATCCGAAGCCCGGATTTCAAATTCTCTTCCCTGTCCACCGTCTGATCCTCCGTTGATTTCAATTTCATCACTTTTGCCCCGTTGAGTAGAAGCAACGGCAGTTATATCCAATTTTCCAAATCTCAACTGAGTTTTTACCCCAAAAAGGTTCTGAGCGCCGGTAATAAGGCTATTTGATAATGGTAGGCTAACATTGCCAATTTCGATTTTTTGTAAAATATCTTCTTCAAACCCAGTGTATTCTACCTTTAAATTATTTTCAAAATCAAATGAATTATTATTATCAAAATCTGCAGTAATGCTTAGTTTTTCCCCAATCTTTCCTACCACATTCATGCTTATTTGTTGATCAAATTCGAATCCACCATTTTTTTGCTGTCGAATCGGAATGGATGGATTTTGAATCCTTTGCCACCTTCCACCGAAATCAAGCATCACAAACCCATTTGGCCTGATATCCACAAAACTGCCCCCAAAAATCCTGTCAAAAGCAGGGCTGATATAAATGGGTGGAATAAGCCGCCTTCCACTGATGGCACTTTCTCCATCCAAACCGGAAGACATGTCTTTCCAATAATTTTTTCTCATTTTAATTCCATGGAGCCGGTTGTATTGTTCGAAATTCAAATTTGTAGGGGGGCGGTAATAAATTTCTCCAAATCGTTCTCCAATTGAGTAATTCAAGCTTGTATCCACTTCGACATCGAGCTGGAGCGAGTTGGGATCCTTGAGTATTAAAGGAGAAGAAGAATTTGGATAAATTATGGAGTTTCCTGGCCGGTCATCGGGATCATATATTGGTTGTCTTGATCTTTCATATTCCTGGACAGGTAATGGATTTTGTGTAGAATCCGCAAATATGGAATCATTTGGAACCACCTGAAAATTAAAATTTGCATAACCTTCGATAAAGCCAATTAATAACCAGAAGGACACTAAAAACACCCTTATAATCGTGAATTCTGATTTAGTTATCGATCTGTTTAACACAAGGCTTTGTTTAGACTTCTAGGCTTGTTTCAGAACTAGCTTTATCAATTCTTCCAAAGTTATGTCATTGCCATATTTTTTTAATATGCCGTCAACACTCTTCTCTGCTATATTTCTATTGATTCCCAAAGTTAATAATGCGGATAACGCTTCGTTCCTAACAGTATTGCCTCCCGGAGCAGAAGTCCCTGCTTCAAGACCTTCCCTTTTAATTTTGTCTTTCAATTCAAGGATGATACGGTGAGATGTTTTATTTCCAATGCCCTTGACCCTTTGAATAACTCCCACCTCCTCATTGACAATGGCATTTTTAATTTCATCAACTGTCAGGGAAGAATTAATCATCAGCGCAGTATTTGGTCCCACCCCACTTATCGAAATCAGTTGTAAGAATATATTTTTCTCTTTTTTATTAAAAAATCCATATAGCGTATGCGCATCTTCTTTCACATGAAGATGGGTATATAGGAGGCAAGTGTCGAGGTCTTTCAGCTTTGAAAAAGTATAGAGTGAAATCTTAACCTCATAACCAACTCCATTTACATCTATAATGACAAAAGTCGGATCTTTGAAGGTTAGATCCCCTTTTAAATATCCAATCATAATTATGTGTATTTATTCCGGTCCAACCGGAACTTTAAAGGTCTTGATAATTGTATCAAGTTCTCTCATATAATCTCTTTGTGCTCTCCCGGGACTATATAAAAAGGCTTCGATATAATAAAGCCTGTTTGTAGATTCATCAACCATGGTATAGCTGATAAACGGTCCGCCCATATAATATTTATTTACTTTCCATAAACCTCTAAGTTGTATCGAATAAAGGCCTTTGAAATTTATTTCTTTCCTGAATACATCGAAATTATCTGTTTCTGTCAGCATATATGATTCGGGATCTTCGGGTTTGTATAGAATATATGGTTTTGATATTTCCGTGCGTAATTTCAACAAACTATCCAAAGAAAACATCTCCTCTGAAATATAATCTACCCATGAAATAAATATGCTTTTATCCACATCAGGGCTGAAGTTTCTCAGCCAAATAAAATTATCATCTTCAAGAGCTATTTCAAAACCAAAAGGTACTTTAAGTTCGCAGCCCAGCTTATCTTCAATATGTTTTGAAATGCCTTTTTCAACTTTTGCTGTATATAAAGACTTATAAAATCTTTTCTCTTCAATATCCAAAAAATGCTTTTGAAGTTTTCTTTTGTTTTTAGAAATATTATTTGTCAAAATTTCTTCTGTTTCGCCAAATAAATGTAATACTTCCTGCCCTTTCGCAAATTCATCCTTTTTGGCATACATGAACAACGTTGAGTCCTCTTCGATCATCTTTAAGGATTCTTTTGTGAAATATGTTTTTAACTTTCTATTTCCTTTACTATTGTCTCCCAGCACTGTGACAAAGAGTAAATTCTTCTGCTTTTTAAGAATACTTTGAAAGTCTTTCGGCTTGATATGATTGAGCGAGAATAATGGTTCATCCCTCGGCAGGTAGGCTGTAAGTTCAGTAAAAACGCCTCTTACTCTCTTTCCTATTTCACCTTCCCACTGGGCGCTATCCATCACAACAATAACCTCTCCAGGCTTACCGTCGGCTTTTGGAAGATTATGCTTCATTTTGGCAGTCTTTTCCAGATCACAAGAAGAAAGACAAACTATAGATAATAAGAATAATAGATATCGAGGAAAGGTCATGATTTTGTATTAAGGTTTGTTAATGTTTCAAATTGGGAAATAAGAACGAGTTTTCAAATAAAAAATATTAACGACACTTAAAGAATTAATCATCCAACTACCAATTTCTGTCCTGGCTTAATGCTATTGGATTTTAGGTTATTTAATTTCTTCAGCTTTTCTATCGACATATCACTGTATGCTTTTGAAATATCCCACAATGTGTCACCTGGCTGTACTACATGGTATTTCGTGCCATTTACTACCATATTTTGCTTCACCGTCGATTTCTTTTCTGCTACCGATGCGGTGTAGGAATTCGGCGTCAACCAGATATTTAAACGCTGGCCAACCCTGATGGTGTTGCTATGGAGACTATTCCATTTTTTAATATCCGATACCCTTACATGATACCTTTGTGCTATCCTCCCTAAAACCTCTCCGCTACGTACACGGTGAATTACTTTATCTCTTCCATACGTACTCCCGGCAGAATTTCTGGCCAGGTACTCCAATTCCTTTTTACCTGTTTTTGAAGCTGAATCCAGGATGATGGACCTGTATTCATTGAATAATTCCATTTTATCATAAGGGATCCTGACAGAAAAGTATTTACTGCTTTGGGGTACAGCTTTTCGCTTTATGGATGGGTTTAAAAATTCCATATCCTCATCACAAACATCAAGCATATCTCCCAGCGTAGCAAGATTTAAAAAATTACGAACCATTATAGTATCGGTTGCCATAGGATAAATATATTCTGAATCGTCCAGAATAAAGTTATGCTCTTCCTGATAATTGAATGCGTATGTAATTGCTACAAACTGAGGCAGATATCCTCTAGTCTCACGGGGAAGGTATCGATAAAGGTCCCAAAATTTCTTTTTGTAGCCAGATCGTCGAATGGCTTTTCTCACATTTCCGGGGCCACAATTATATGCAGCCAAAGCCAGTTCCCAATCTCCAAACATATTGTACAACGATTTAATATACCTGGCCGCAGCTTCTGTTGATTTCACAGGATCCATTCGCTCATCAACATACCAATCGGAATGCAAACCGTACGATCGACCTGTAAAGTAAATAAATTGCCATAAACCGACTGCGGCTGCCCGGGAACGGGCAGTAGATTTCAACCCTGATTCAACAATAGCCAGATATTTCAATTCGTCAGGAAGATTGTATTTCGCTAAGATTTCTTCAAAAATCGGAAAGTAATAGGTGCTTCTTCCGAGCACCATTTTCGTATATTCTCTATCGCGAACAGTAAAATAATCAACAAAAGATTTAACTCGTGTATTGAAGTTCAGAGGTATTTCAGAATTGATCTTTTTTAACCTCTCTTCGATCTGATCGTAAGTAGCATCCGGAATATACTCATAGGTAAGCGGTGGAATAAATAGTGAATCTGTATCTTGATCTTGTATGAAAGTCTGGGCATAAGCAATTTTTATCCATAAAATCAGGATAAATGTTACAGCAAATTTGTATATAAATATATTATTCAGAGTCATTCTCATGCCAGCTTCATTTTGGAAATTGTTTTTAATTTCAACTTCCCCAATTATTAAACCATAACGTACTATTTTAAAATTGCATACGTTCCGGATTAGTCGATTTCCCTTATAACTCTATTTAGTCCAATAAAGGAACAAAGTAGTAAAAAAGATAATTTTCAAACTTAATCAAGAACGCTATCCAATTCTAAATGCTGTTGCAAGGGGTGTTGGTAACACGAAGAAATCACTTTTTTTTAACAATTCCAGTGTTTTTTTTGGAATAAACTCACCTTTGTTTTTTAGTATGCGAGTAAGGACAATGCTACAAGAAAATATGTTTCATAATCTTAGGGCTTATATATTTTTTCTTGATAACTGTCATGAAATTAAATTTCCGACTAATTCATATTCGAAACGTAACCTCTGAACGAGTTTGAAAAAATGGAAAGAAATATATTGAACGACATTATGAGAAAAATGCCAATTCCTTTTGAAAAAAATGTAATGATATAATCTTCAAATTGTAAAATCAGGAGACTTGTAAATATGAAAATGGAATAAGAAATAAACTGGAAATCAAGGGCTGCTCGATTTCCGGAATTTTTTGAAATGATAAAGGTTGAAATTATTTAGGATCCAAATCCTTTACTCCGTCTTCAATTTCCTCTTTTATTTCATTGGTTGCATTTTTGAATTCTTTAATTCCTTTACCCAGCCCTTTGGCAAGCTCCGGTATTTTTTTCGCACCAAAGAATATCAATAAAACCATAAGAATTAGAAGAATTTCCCAACCTCCTAGACCTCCAAGAAATGCTAATTCAACGTTCATATCTTTATATTTTAAATAATGAGTGTTCTTATTTGTTGTACAAAATTACTTTCTAATCTATTCAAAAGCTAATATCTATTGAAAGATTTTACTATTTGAAGTAGAATTATCTTTTGGTAAGCCAAAGCTCAGGATCAAGTTTTTGTGTGTTTTTCCATACCTGAAATTGTACTTCCGATGTTCCATCAACATCTGTGTTTACTTCTCCAATAACGTCATCCCTTTCTATTTGTTGTCCCATTTTAACATTGACCTTTTTAAGCTTGGCATATACGGTGAAATAGGCTCCATGTTGCATGATCACAACGTATTTAAAATCACCCGGAACAATTGCTATTTTCTTAACTTCTCCTTTAAACACGGCCTTTACCAGTTCATTTTGTTTAGTTTGAATGTTTACGCCATCGTTTGGCATTTTCACTCTTTTCAATATAGG
>DAOVVI010000188.1 GCA_030637245.1 Cyclobacteriaceae bacterium | reverse complement strand
TGGGTAAAATCCCATGGCATTCAGGTGTCCACCACTCTTTAGTAGAAGATAAATCAGGGGACATTTATATAGGTTCGGGCAAAAATATGTTCGAGGAGTTTGAACTTTCAAAATGGGGCGAGGGTAATGATGCTTTGGATGTCACTTTATGGAAGGATATAAAAAAACATTTCAGCAATTATCCCGGCGGACATTTATATCGATACAGCCCGGCTGAAAACAATGCCAAAGTAAAACTTCCCAATATGAATTGTGAATTGGAAGATTTGGGAATGCCTTTAGCAAATAATTCCATTTATGCCCTCACAATAAATCCAACCCGAGATGAGATTTACGGATTGACTTATCCGGATGGTCATTTCTTCATTTATAATATAGAAAAAAATAAAACTACTGATCTGGGAGAAATCGATGCACAGAAAGTTTATCATGGACCAGAACGGCAATGGAGAACGCTGTCAAGAGCCCTGGTTTGTGATGATTCTGGCAAGGTATTCTTTTCGGGTACTAAAGGAATGATAAATTATTATGATCCTGAGGAAGGAAATCTAATTTCAACAAATATTGAAATACCGGGAGATTATTACTAAATGCAATTTTATAAAGACTATACCGCTGTCGAATATTTTGCTAAAGATAAAAACGGTTTGATTTATGGAGGGACAACCGATGGGTATCTTTTCTCTTTCGAGCCTCAAAAAATGGTATTGGTTAACCTGGGGAAAGTACGGGAATCGCGAAGGTTAAGATGCCTGACTGTTGGCGCAGATGGAAATGTCTATCTCATGGCAGGAGAGCAATCAACTTCCAGACCCTGTCAATTTTATAAGTACAATACAGAAACTCATGGATTTGAAAATCTTGGTTTGCTGGCCGTTGACCGAAGTCCATATTACTATTGGCGAGGTCAGCAATTCGATTGCATGACTACAGGTTTGGATGGAACTATTTATTTAGGGGAAAGTGAGCGGAAGTCACATTTGTTTCTCTTTTTTCCAGAATATAAATGAAAGGTGAAATGCATGGCGCAATTTTAATAATTATGGTCGATTTAAGCGAATCAGCAGAATAACACATATGAAAATAATATTAATAATTATTCTGATGTGTATTACAATGAAATCTAATGCTCAGGTTCCAACAAGTATAGTAATACATTCTGATCAGGAAAAATATAAAATGGCTGGAGGAATAGGTGCGTCATGGCATGCAATAAGCAAAGATAGCATTGATGAATCTTCTGAATATGAATGGGCGCTACGACGTTCTAACTCACGAGGAAGTGCCTGGGGCGGTAATCCAACCATTACCGATACACGGGCATGGAAACAAATATATGAATATGCAAGCTGGTTAGGACTTTCCTGGCTGAGAGTTGAACTGAGTGCGCGTATGTATGAACCTGAAAGAAATCAGTTTGATTGGAATAATGAAGAGATGTTAGCCTTGTATAAAATACTGGACTGGGCAGAAGCGAATAATGCCGATGTATTTTTACAACAAATGTGGAGTAATGTAAAATGGAATTCATATTCCGGTGTTCAGCCTTTGTTAAGTGCACCCAAATCAATTGATGATTTTGCAGAAGGTATTTCGAAATTACTTGAGCATCTCCTTATCAATAAAAAATACACATGCATCAAATGGGTGTGTATCACTAATGAACCACCCGGAGGAAGTTGGGGGTCATGGTGGAGTATGGGAGAAACAAATGCCCCGCTAACTCCTGCATTAAGGGCAGTGAGAAAAGCATTGGATGAAAAAAACCTAAAAATCCCATTATCAGGACCTGACTGGACTGATATGCCCTCCTTTGATGCAAATAAAATCGATTTCGACAAATATATAGGCGCCTACGACATCCACTCTTATCAGGGAATTGATGATGTTAGGCAAAAAGTTCTTGAAGAATGGGCAAATTGGGCCAGGAGACAAAATAAACCTTTATTTCTTTCAGAGATAGGTGACATGAGGTTGGGATGGGGAGATTCTGACCCAGGCCCAAAATCTTTTCAGGCAGCTCTATCGAATGCAGAATCAATTTTAAGGGGGATGGAAGTTGGAGTTAGTGCGTTTAACCGTTGGAGTTTCACCAACAGGGGAGATCTGGATGGCCAATGGCAACTAATCCGCACATGGGACATAGAAAAGAAAGAATTTTTTAGAAACATAGAGATCGAACCAATAGCCTTTTATGGTTTTGGAATCATTACCCGTTTTTTTAGTAAAAACTCTTTTGTTGTGGTTACGGAACCCATCAACAATACTGATATTTTATCTCAAACCGTAATAAGCCCAAAAGGAAAGCTTACAACTTATATATTAAATAAAAGCAAACTGGAGAAAACCATAAGACTAACAATTACAGGGAGTAACAACCAACACTTTTTTCTTTATAGAGCAATAGAGAATGAGGTTACCAGAACTGATTTCAGAATGGATCCTATTAGAGAAATAACCATTATGAATGGTGAAGAAATTGTATTAAAAATTCCTGCTATGAGTATTAATACATTAACCCATATTAATGTTTTACATGAAGATTTAGCAAACAACTATTAGCAGGGAATGTGTTGGTTCATTTATTTCGATGAATTTTAAAATGTTATAAAGTGTGAAAATATGAAAGATTTAAACAATTGGAGCAAGTATCTCATTGCGTTGTTTTGCATTGGGATTTTATTAATTACTGTGACTGCATCTTCTCAACAAGTTTTGGCGCAGGATGATTCTGATACTGGTAAAATACGGATTGCAGCCTGCCAGTTTCCTGTCTCTTCAAGCATATCTGACAATTTGAAATGGATTAGTGATCAGATGATAGAATCCAGGCTTAAGAAAGCGACTATTGTTCATTTTTCGGAATGTGCTTTATCAGGTTATCCGGGTGTGGACATGAAATCTATGGACAATTTTGACTGGGATGAATTGCATTCCGCTACCGATTCTGTTATGGCTTTGGCAAAGGATTTGAATTTATGGGTGATCCTGGGTTCAATTCATAGGTTGACCGGGGATAATAAACCTTTTAACTGTTTATATTTAATTAACTCAGAAGGAGAGTTGGTTGACAGATATGATAAACGATTCTGTACAGGCGGTGATCTGAAATCATTTTCTCCGGGAGATCATTTTGTAAACTTTGATGTTAATGGGGTTAATTGTGGGTTACTAATTTGTTACGATGTCAGGTTTCCTGAACTATATCGTGAATACCGAAACATGGATACAGATGTGATCTTCCAATCATTTCACAATGCAAGACAGAAAAAAGGGTCTATTCATCCTACTATTATGCCTATTACTTCGCAAGCCAGGGCTGCAACAAATTATTTCTACATGTCGCTTACGAATTCTTCTGCAACTGAGAGCTGGCCAAATCATTTTATAACGCCTGATGGATTAATTCAAAATAAATTGACCCCAAATATTCCAGGAATATTGATCTCAGATATTGACACAAAAGTGAAATACTACGATGCAAGCAGACCTTATCGGTCAGATGCTATAGATGGCAAGCTAAACAGTGGTGAGGTTTTGCCTGATTCTTTATCAATAAATAGAAAGGGGCATTGACAATACAGAATTTAATGAACAAGATAAATACGAACTTAAACTGGAAAGCCATGTAGTTAAAATCAAACAACTAAACCCTTAAAAAGATTGCCATAACTTTTTAATCGATATTTTAATTTGCAGTAACCGTTGATGGTCATAAATATTGAATGGAATTATGAGGATGCAAATACACACTCTTATTTATAGTTGCAGTACACATGTTTTGATTAAATTTGACAAATATGAAAAACAATCGTAGGAATTTTATAAAAAATGCAATAGCAGGATCAGTCGCAGTGTCTTTAGCCGGCGTCATATCCGGTTGTGACAGAAAAAACCGTGAACGAGCTAATGAATCAAATGATAAGATCATGAAAGAATTGGTGATAAAGGAAATAGATTATAATGGTCCGATAGATATTGATACAGCAGAAAAATTACTTGAAAGCAGTGCTGATTTTCAAGTAGTTGAAACCCTGAACTGGGCTGAATATCCATACAAACCAGAGGTGAAATTTAAAATAGCCTATAATCAGGATCAAATATTATTGAAATATTATGTTATTGAAGAGAACATTCTGGCAAAGGAGACCAGGGTAAATGGTAGTGTTCATAAAGATAGCTGTGTTGAGTTTTTCGTTTCACCCAGTGGCGATGCTTATTATAATTTTGAATTTAGTTGTATCGGAATACCTCATGTCGGTTACGGTGAGGCAAGATCAAAAAGAGTTTTGTTAGACCCTGAAATCTTGAAATTGATTAAAGTAAAATCTTCTTTAGGGAATCAACCTTTTGAAGAAAAAACAGGCGGGCATCAATGGGAAATGATGATAATCATTCCCAAGGCGTGCCTGTCCTTTGATAAGGGAATTGTGTTGAAAGGGCTCAGGGCCAAGGCAAATTTTTATAAATGTGGTGACGATACCAGTAATCCACATTTCGTAACCTGGAATCCTGTTGGAACAAAAAAGCCAGATTACCATCGGCCTGAATATTTTGGAAAATTATCTTTTGAATAGATTATAAAACGAACAATAGACGAATATCATGGAAACAAAATCTAGAAGAAACTTTATTAAAAAAACAGCGGCTACCTCGGCTGTAGTATCACTTGGAGGTATTTTACCTTCATTTAGTTCAAAAAACTATGCCAATATTCTTGGATCTAACGAAAAGATAAAAGTGTCTGTTATGGGCGTAAACTCAAGGGGAAAAGCACTGGCTAAGAATTTCGCACAGCAGAAAGATTGCGATGTAGTGCACATTTGTGATGTGGATAGTAGAGCAATCGAAAATTGCCAAAAAGAAGTGGAGACATTTCAGGACATTGAAACCAAAGGTTTTGGAGATTTCCGTGAATCATTGGAGGATAAAGATGTTGATGCAATGGTAATTGCTACCCCGGACCATTGGCATGCCCCCGCTGCACTCCTGGCTGTCCAGGCAGGAAAACATGTCTATCTTGAGAAGCCCAGCAGTCATAATCCAAATGAAGGAGAAATGCTTATAAAAGCAGCAACTAAATATGGAAAAGCCATTCAGTTAGGCAATCAGCGACGATCTTTCCCAATTGTAGTACAAGGTATGCAGGAATTAAAAGATGGAATAATCGGACGTGCCTATTTAGGCAAAGGATGGTATGCAAATAACCG
>DAOVVI010000381.1 GCA_030637245.1 Cyclobacteriaceae bacterium | reverse complement strand
GTACAGCACTTAACGCTCCAAACCCGGCGTCAAGTTGCATTTTTTCCCTGTTTCTTTCTATTTCAGGAATATTAAACCAACCAGGTGAGGAGATATTGCTTACACCACCGAAGGCAGCATTATGCAAAGTCCCTCTTCCCTCATTCAAGAAATTCCGATACCAATAAATCAACCATGAGACTGCTGCTTCCGGCTCGTTATTTCGATTGTGCAGAATGGAAGCCCATGGAATACACCATCCACTCCATACCCCGGCGCCTTTTCTTATCCAATTATCATAAGTTGACCGAATAATATGCCGATTCTCAGGATTGAGTGGATCTATTACATCAAAAGGATAAATACCGGCCATATGAGAGTGATGCCTGTGACTTTCTATCAAATCCATGCCCTCCCAAAGAGCTATGCGTTCTCTTTGTCTCTCAGGTGATTCTAAAGACGCAGAACCCGTAATAGTTGTAAATCTTGGCAAAGATTCAGTTACTATACCCCATCTTTCATCCTGATCTTCCCCCATCACTTCGGCAGCTAAGGGCAATATCTCTGCGATCATATGCGTCGCTGCCAATTGGAAAGAGGCATTTTTTCCCCAGGCATCCATACGCGATCCTTTAAATTCAGGACTGACAGAAACCGGCAAACTCAATACTTTTTTCCCCTTGTTATCCCTTCGCTCTTCCATCATCGCCCAATAACCTTCGAATGCTCCATTAAGCAAAGGCCATGCTACAGTTTTCAATATTTCTTCATCCATCGTATATCGATAATTCAACCAGGCCATTTGTGCCATCCATGCTGTGCAGGCGTGATCTATAGTCCCTGTCCAGAAGGAACCTACTACACGGCCTCTATCATCTACCGCATGAGGCAACATGATTGCCCCTTCCCTGCCAAAGAAATGCTCACCATTTACTTTTAGATCCGGCAACGCAGCCAATATCATATCCCAAAGCGGTTTCATATGATCTGCCTGATTTGTAGCCAGCGTTGGCATATATATCATTTCTATATTGATATTATAATGATAATCATTGCTCCATGGAGGAAGTTGATATTCTTCATTAAAAGGCCCTTGCAAAGAGCAGGCAATACCATGCTCAGGTGTGGCAATTGCCTGTTTGTATAAACCATAATTGACAATATCCTGGAGAAACGGATTGGGCAAGTTGATTTCAGGAACGTCTTTCCAATAATTATCCCACCAATCAATTCCTTCTTGTAAGATTTCCCATACGGGTATATCCCTTAACCCATCAATCACTTTTTCTTTTGCATTTTTATCTACAGACGATCCTATTATTATCCTGTTATTTTCTGTTCTTTTGTAGCCAATAGCCAACGGATCATCTTCAGGTAATTTTTGTATAAAACCATGAATAGTAGGTCTCCCTTCCCTTTCATGCATCCAGTTTTCCGGAGGTTCCACTCCTACCGGTTCAAGAACATTTTTCACATGGTCCCAACTGGGTATCAATCTCACCTTTAGTTGATCACTCAATCGTTTTGAAAATGTGACCGCAGCCTGCTCTTTATAAACTGCCTGCCGGATTCTGATTATTTCTACATCACCATTACTATCTCTAACAGTTGCTTCAAAAATTCCATAGTTCAAATCCAATACACCTCGCTCCAATTTCCACCCTTCCGGCATTTCTATTTCCAGTCTTCCGCCTCCAATCTGATGAGGTCGGGCTGGCTGGCCTGGCTCCGGTTCCACATCCATTCCAAAAGCCTTTCTTAGTCCTTTTTCATTTTTAGAATACAGAAAATTTTCTACCTGCTTATAGGTTGTATTTTTTAAAAAATCTTTACCTCCTCTTCGATCCCAGAAACCTGCCCGGCCGATAGTTATGTTTAGCTGGTTATCAACGCCCCAAATCATCAATCCCTGCACACCATTTCCAATCAATGCTCCAGTGTGTGTTCTTGGAAGTGGAAATTTCCATACTAGAAAGTTCTGTTTTTGCAATTCGAGCTCCAGCTCCAACTCAGTTTTTGGTTCACAGGTGACAAACATTATTGGAATTAATAATAAAAAGGCTCTGAATTTTGAAAATTTCATATCGATTAGTGTGTTTAAGTTTGTGCTAATTACTTTCGATTACCCGTCCGTCTTCCCGATAAAGATCGATTTTTCCTTTTAGCTGAATTGCGATGACAGTGACCTGAGGGTCCAGTTTTTCTTCCGGGATATCAATATACAATAGCCCCGGAACTTCGCTCCAATACATTTTACCAACTATTTTATGTTTTAGCTTAGTTCCTTCACCAACAATTCTGATTCTATTAATCTGATTCTTCAAACCTTTTATGACGATTGGATGAACCGGTTTTTGAGTCAGGAATAGATATAACGTTTTCTGATCCGCAGAAAGCGTTGTTGGACCATAAAAATGTCCTGCAGGTAAACCACTTTTTGAGTTAAAGATTGCCTCTTTATGTTTACTTGTCCATCTTCCTAATTCCCGTAGAATTGTTTCTTGTTCCTCAGGAATTGTACCATCAGCTTTTGGCCCGATGTCTAACAGAAGGTTTCCTCCCATAGAAATACAATCGGTAAATATCCTGATGATCTGATATGGAGTTTTGTAGTCTTTGTCATTTCCCTGGTAACCCCATGAATTGTTCATGGTCATGCAGAGTTCCCAATATTTATCCTTTGGTTTTACAATCGGGACTCCCTGTTCAGGAGTTGCATAATCTCCATATCCTTTAAGTCTTGAATTTATTATGGCATTTGGATTGCTTTCCAATAGAAAATCTCTGACCTGTGCTGCCTGCCATTTTTCAGCGCTGAATTCCCAATCGCCATCAAACCAATATAAATCGGGTTTAAACCTGGAATTCAACTCATACAATTGTCCATGGTAATAGCTAAGAAAACGATCCCACCTTACGGAATCATTAGTGTATCTCTTTTTATTCCTGGTGAAATTAGGGTAATCTTCATAAGACCAGTCTGGCAATGAATAGTACAATCCAACCTTCAGGTTTTGTTTTCTTAATTCCTGAATAAAAGGCTGGATAAGATCCTTTTTGGCTGGTGAATTGGTTACATTTAGATTCCCATACTCTGTATCCCATAGGGCAAATCCATCATGGTGTTTAGCTGTTATTACTGCATATCCAGCTCCCGAATTCTTAATTAATGACGCCCATTTTTTTGGATCATAATTAGATGCTGTAAATCCATCAACTTGTTTTAGATAATCCTCATGCGACAGGTATTCATTAAAAAATGACCAAGATTCATCAATTCCATTTACTGCATAAATTCCCCAGTGAACGAAAATTCCGAGTTTCGCATTTCCAAACCATTCCATTTTTTGAATGTCAACTTGTTTTTCTTCTTCCTTAACCTGTGCATTCAATATGGGAGCAACCAGAAAAATTATATTTATGAAAACACCAATC
>DAOVVI010000229.1 GCA_030637245.1 Cyclobacteriaceae bacterium | reverse complement strand
TCGTCAATATCTTCCACCCATTGATTCATCTAATTTCGATTTTGGGTGGAATGTTCCTTTTTTATATCGGGTGGATGGGAAAATCAGCTTTTACCATTGTTTTTAAAAATGGTGATGAATTGAATTATTATTTGCCTTCGATCAGCATAAATCTTCAGGCTTTTATTGATTTTGTCAACACACTTCAAACTGACACAAGTGCTTCTGGCTTTCGGGATTTATTATTTTTTGAAGTGGAAAAAGAATACGAGGATACGCTGTTTGGCAAAGACGAAAACAGGCAAAATCGACAGTTATTCCCATTATTCGGATTTACGTACAAGCAATTGAAACATAATAACAAATCAATTTATGGAGAAACATTATTTGCCATCAATCCTATAAAAGCAGGCAGGGAAATAAAATTCAGTTTTGACTTAAAATCAAATCAGATGCGTCCCATTTTGGAAGGCCCCGTTTCAGAAGAATCAAAAGTGAAGATTTCAGATTATCAATAAAATAAAATCAATGTTCTAAATTGTATTAATTTCTAAAAGAAAAGGACATTTTAGTTAAATTAGAATTTATTATTCAAAATAAAGTTTGCAACGTTTTAATAAACTTATTTGAGAAAAGTAAAAAGAACACCGCAAGTAATTGATACTTCCAAAACCTATGACCCAATCCTGTCAGATAATAAGGTGTGGCCGGTAGTCAAATTGGCAAAAAACAGGAAAGAATTCATGGAGCGGGTGATTGAGGAGAGTGTTAGAAGAGTAAAAAAACTCAGACCAAACCTCAATGCATTAATAGAGGAATTGGAGCTTACCCGGTATCGTGAGAAATTGCGATATAAAACCAATCCATGGAAAGTCCATCCTGAAGATGAAGTGATTTTTTGGAATGGTGTAAAATCAAGGTTGCTGGATTTAGAAAATGATGAAAAAAAAGAAAAACAGGAATTAGCAGATCAAATACTAAAGGATATCGTTTCCCGGTATGTTCATGAGATTACTGGCAATTTCAAACCATCACATTATCGATTGGCCAGAAGGGTTATAACATTTGGCTTTGCCAGGTTGTTGAATGCCGCAAGGATAAAAAAGTTTGGATCATTCTGGAGAGGGGATTTAACACTTCAGGATAAGATACAGATAACCGGTGAAACCGAACAATTAAGAAAGTTGGCCAAAATTGGAACGGTAGTAGTGGTTCCAACACATTTTTCCAACCTGGATTCCATTCTGATTGGCTGGGTAATTCATACTATGGGGCTGCCTCCATTTATTTACGGCGCAGGGCTCAATTTATTTAACATGGAGATTTTCGCCTATTTTATGAATAGCCTTGGAGCATACAAAGTAGATCGAAGAAAGCGAAATCTAATATACCTTCAGTCACTTCGCACGTACTCAAGTATGGCTCTCCAAGATGGGAGTCATAGTCTTTTTTTTCCCGGTGGAACGCGATCCAGGTCAGGAAAAATAGAAACGAGATTAAAACTCGGACTGTTGGGTACTGCCATTGAAGCCCAACGGATCAATTATGAAATGAATGAAGAAGGAAGGCACAATAAAATATTCATTGTTCCGGTTGTGACTAACTATAATTTTGTATTAGAAGCGCCTGCACTAATAAGAAATTATCTGGAAAGAAAAGGTCAGGAGAGGTATTATATGGAAAGTGACAGGTACGATAAATCCGGAAGAATATTGAAATTTTTATTTGAATTCTTTACCAAAGGCAACAACATATCGGTTTCTATCGGCAAGGGACTTGATCTTTTTGGTAATTATGTAAATGATGAAGGCATGAGTATTGATACCCATGGCAACAGGATTAATACACATGATTACTTCTTGTTCAGAGGAGGTATTTCTGCTGATGCCCAGCGTGAAGAAGAATATACCCGCATGTTGAGCGAAGTCATCGTTAGAGAATATCATCGCATCAACCGTGTTCAATCCAGTCATTTGGTAGCGTTTACAGCCTTTCAGATGATCCGGAAGAAACATAAAAATTTGGATTTGTACAGTGTTTTAAGGCTTCCTTTAGATGAAATAGAGATTGAGTATGAGGAATTTAAAAAGGCATTTTCAAAAATGCGAAATAGAGTTATTGATTTATTTAACAACGGTAAAGTGGATATGGCCACTCACATGACAGAGGATATTGATAATGTAATAGATCTGGGAATCTCCAACGTAGGTATGTATCATTCCAGAAGGCCGCTATTGAAAAATAAGCAAGGGAACATCATTACTCAGGATATAAATAATATGTATTATTACCATAATAGAATGGATGGCTATGAGCTCGAAAAATTCCTATGATAAACCGGTTGGAGTAGTTGGTGCAGGAAGTTTTGGTTCGGCCATAGCAAATATCCTTGCAAAAAACACGGACGTAATTCTTTACGCCAGAAATCCCCTGGCAGCAAAAAAAATTTCTGAAAGCAGAAAACTACATGGTCTGGAATTAAATACAAGGATTACACCGACAAACGATTTAAAATTTGTTGCTGAAAATTGTGACGTCATTTTTCCGATTATTCCATCAGAAAATTTCCCTGCATTAATAGATGATCTGTCTCCATTCTTAAAACCATATCATATCCTTATCCATGGAACAAAGGGACTAATTGTATCGAAAGATAATTGGGAGGCAGATGAAGAAATGAAAATCGCCAAAGATGATGTTTTTACCATGAGCAGGCTTATCAGGGAGAAAACCTTAGCGGTACGAATAGGTTGTCTTGCCGGGCCAAATCTGGCTAAAGAATTGGCTGATAACCAACCGGCCGCAACAGTTGTTGCAAGTCATTTTGACGAAGTGATTTCTGAAGGTCAGCGACTTTTACGGAATGATCGATTCCAGGTGTATGGGAGCAAAGACCTTCTTGGTATAGAACTTACTGGTGTTTTGAAAAATATTATCGCTATTGCAGCCGGGGCATTATCCGGCATGGGTTATGGAGAAAATGCACGTGCCATGCTGGTCAGCAGGGGTTTGATCGAAATGATCTATCTGGGTCAAATGCTGGGCGCGAATACACAGGCGTTTCTGGGGTTGGCAGGAATTGGAGATCTTGTGGCAACATGTTCCAGCAAGTTAAGTAGAAATTTTACGGTGGGTGAGCGGCTGGGTAAAGGTGAAAACCTTGCTGACATATTAAATTCATTGGAGGAGACTGCTGAAGGGATTAATACGATAAAAATCATCACTCGCCTCGTGAAGGGGTATCAATTGCGGTCCCCGATCACCGAATCACTTTATAAGGTGATCCATGGAGATATGACGATCGAAGAGGCGCTGAGATTTTTAATGAAAGCACCGTTTAGCATTGATATTGACTTTATGTAGAACCTGGCTACAATCCAAAAACTTTAGCCGCCTTTAATATTCCCGCAATGCTCAATGAATCTGTAATCCGGTTATCCATCACCATATTCATAGCTTTTTTTAATGGAAGTTTTTTGATCTGTAGCTCTTCGGTTTCATCCCAATCCATCTCGCCCTGAGACAAATCTTCAGCAAGAAATATATAACCATATTCATCTGTCACCTAGTTTGAGGTATGGATTTTCAATAGATTTGTCCACTTTTTAGCCATTAAACCGGTTTCTTCTTTTAGCTCTCTTTTAGCCCCATCCAATGTATTTTCATCTAAGGGTACTCCTCCTGTTGGAATTTCCCAGGAATATTCATTCAAGGTGTATCTATACTGACCAACCAACCAGGTGTTGAGTTCATCATCCAGAGGTATTATACCAATCGCCTTATTTTTAAAATGAATTTTACCATAGATCCCTTCACTTTTATTTGGCCTGATTACCTGGTCTTCAACTACTTTAATCCATGGATTTTCATAGATATCTTTTGAAGATTTAAACTCCCAGGGGTTTATGTTTGGATCAAATTCCATTTGACGGTGATAAAATATGAGTTGCAAAAATATAATTTACTTTTAGATCTGAACTCATTTAACACATACTGATTAAATAAATTCTGATTTAAAGTAATACTATTCTGTATCAATATAAATTGCAATATGTTAAAATCAAGTTTTTCAGGGGATAAAATAGAAGCCGGTTGCGACGAGGTCGGACGTGGTTGCCTGGCCGGTCCGGTTGTTGCGGCGGCCGTAATTTTACCATTGGATTACAAACATAAATTATTGACTGATTCCAAATTGCTTTCAAAAAAAAAGAGAGAATTAATTCGCAAGGATATTTTGAATGATGCAATTGAATATGCCATAGCGGAAATATCAAATGAAGAAGTTGATAAAGTAAACGTGTTACAGGCCTCTTTTTTAGGTATGCATCGGGCTTTGGATCAATTAGCTCAAAGACTGGAATTGATCCTGGTTGATGGAAATAAATTTATACCTTATAGTAATATCCCCCATCATTGCATTGTAAAAGGTGATGGAAAATATTTGAGTATTGCCGCAGCCTCAATTATAGCCAAAACCTATCGCGATGATCTGATGGAAAAACTATCCTTTTCCTATTCTGAATATGGTTGGGAACGAAATGTTGGATATCCAACAAAAGAACATCGAAACGCCATTGATAAATATGGAATTACCCCATATCACCGAAAATCTTTCAGGCTTTTGCCAAATCAGTTAGAACTTTTCAAATGAGAGGTAAGTACTTAAGTAGTCTTTGCAAGCCACCATCGTCGGGTCGAAAACGAATATATGAATAACTTTGTTCAGAACTTGAACGTAAGCCGCTTTTTTC
>DAOVVI010000353.1 GCA_030637245.1 Cyclobacteriaceae bacterium | reverse complement strand
TTTTCTTTACATCAGGATGTTCAATCAGACTTTCGCCGGTAGTAGAGCCTTTCCCAAGCGCAACATTCACAATACCTTTCGGAATTCCTGCCTCGATACATAATTTAGCAAACTCCACACTGGTCAATGGCGTATCGACAGAAGGTTTGATGATAATGGCATTTCCGGCTGCCAATGCGGGCGCAACTTTCATTGCCACATTTACCAAAGGATAGTTCCATGGCAAAATTCCTGCAACAACTCCATATGGTTCATACATGGTAAATTGAAAGGTGCCTGATGAGGTTGATTTAACACGTCCTTCAATTTTATCTGCTGCCCCTGCATAAAAACGAATTATAGACGCAGTTAATGGAATTTCGCCATTTTTAAGTTGTGTGATGGGTTTTCCGGTGTCTTGCAATTCGAGGTCAACCAACACATCTGCATGAGCTTCTATTAAATCAGCCAACTTCATCAGAAGGTAGCCTCTGTCCGATGGTGACAGGCTTTGCCATTCTTCCGAATTAAAAGCTGTTTTGCTTGATTCTACAATTTTACCTATGCACTCCGAATCACAGCAAAATTGCTGCGCAATCACCTTACCGGTAGCAGGATTGATTACATCAGCTATATTACCATCTGTAATTTCTATTTCCTTACCATCTATTACTGGTCCAATTTTTTTCATTACTGCCTCTCTTTAAGCGTATGGAACATTTCTTTTAATTCACCAATCCCTTTATAAAGAATTTTTATTGACATGTAGGTAAATGCTACAAGTGAAAACAGGATAACTATACTCCAAATTATAATCCACATGGTTTTATATTATTAGTTCTACTTTTATTTCATTTTAATTATTATACAATTGACATCATTGAAATAAATCCCAAATAACAAATCTCAAATAAATTCCAGCATCAAATTCTCAATACCAAAACTATCTTGATTTACAATTAGCCTCATGGTTAAACCACTTCCTTTTTTAAACTTTTAATAAAATTTTGAATAATCGAACCTACGACCATTCCAATTAATGCGAGTAAAAAGCCGCCCCAACCAATTACTGAAGCCCATTCATTTTTTAATTCTTCAGATATAATCAAATAAAATATTGGAGGTATTGCGCCAAATGTAAATGCCAGATATGCCCCAGCATTTTGGGCCTTTTTCCAATAGATTCCCAATGCAATACTTATTAATGTTCCCGGAAGAAATAGCATCCCGGTCATCTGTAAATAAAAATAGAGATACCCTTCTAATTTATGGAATAGTGACCACCATATAATAAAAATCATTACCGCAGTAACAGTAATTCGACTTATCATCAATTGATTTTTTGAACTTATCTCTTTTTTTGTAATTGATTTTATAATTATTCCAACAATGTCCTGTGAAACAACTGAGCTCCATGAAAGTAAATAACTGGCATAAGTTGACATTGAAGCAGCTAATAATCCGGCAAAGATTATCCCCAGTATTCCAGTAGGTATAATTGCTTTAATCAATAAAGGCAAGGCGTCTAATCCATCTACAGGCTCTGTAAAATATGCAAGTGCCATGATTCCCCAGAATATCGGGAGTATCCCTCGAAATAAGAACATTAACCCGGACCATTTATAAATTTTCATTCCGGTTTTAGAATCCTTTGATGAGAAAAGCCTCATGGCTACAGCTTGCCAGGCTATAAGAATTGCTGTCCATTCCAAAATCTGCCATATAAGGAATCCAACTCCAAGATCACTCTTAAACGCCGATGGAAAAAATGGATTTATCCCATTTTCACCAAGGTCTGTTGTTACTGAATTTACAATTTTCTCCCAACCAATTACATAAACGCCATAAATGGTAATGAATACCATTCCAAAACTTAGCAAAACATATTGAATGTAATTTGTGAGAATGATGGAAACCATACCTCCCAACAAGGTATAGATCAATACTAAAGTTAAGAGAACAACCATAGTGACAAGTACATACTCTTCAGGAATTCCACTGACGGTATTTATAAACTTTGCTTCGACTCCCGGGAATACCCCAAAATTTAATATACCACCAATCGCCATTAATATCCCCACATAAAGTCGAACTCCTTTACTGAATCTTCTGGAGAAAAATTCAGGTATGGTCATGATTTTCATTTCGAGAAGCGGCTTAATTACAAAACCGGTTTTCCCAAGGAAAAAGAAAACAAGCATAGGAGGAACAGCTATTATCAGACTGGCAAAACCTGCCTTATATCCAAGTTCAGCATAATAGACATAGGTGATCATGCCTATTTCTGTGCACATCATGGATAATAAACCAAGGTTAAAACCCATGGTTCTGTCCGCTACAAGAAAGTCTCCAATACCAGAGACATATTTCTTCATTAAAATTCCAGACAGAAAAACTAATGCGATATAAACTGCTACAATTCCAAAATCAATAAAGTTTAAATACATGCTTAATTCATTAGGTTCTAATTTAAATACTATGGTTTCAGGATTATAAAAATCGCAATCTTCTGCGTGTTATTATTTTTGGGAATTCATTATTCCTCCGGGGCATTAAAATTAGCATTAACCTTTATTAATCCTAATTCGGAATCCCATTTTTCAAAATTATCCATATTTTCCAAACCTGTAATGGATAATCTTAAAAGCATTTTTTGTACATCAGCATTATTTTCAAGAGCATTCGAATTTGCAAAGTCTCCCAATAACATAATGTATCTATCTGCTTCGTCAAACCTACCTAATCCTTTTAGACAAAAAGCCTGGTAATAGATCGTTTTCAGATCCCTGAATTTATAACTTACCTGGTACCTGGAATCTCTCTTTAACTTTAAAGCTTCTTTCCACAATGCTTCCGCTTTTTCCTGATTCTCTAATTTATAATTGCAATATCCCATATAAAAGAATCTTCTCGCTTGTGTGGCAAATAATGGCATATAGTGCTGTGCGATATTTTTGGGGACTTCTACTGATGTCGTAAAAACTTCTAATGCTTGGGAATATTTCTCTTCTTTTAGGAGATTGTATCCTTTTGCCATTTTTAAATTTTTCCAGAACTCACCAAAGGATAAGCGGTGTGTATCGTGTAGATCAGATTTTATCAACAACTCTTCTAATTTATCATAATGGCCATTGTTCATGTAGGCATTCATTAATCTTGCCTTGAGGGAATACACATTTTCAAAATCATCGTATCGTTTTTCCATGAGCGAAATTGCCTTTTCTACACCCTCACGCCTATTAATCTCATCCACATAATACTCAAAAATATATGGATCGTCATTATCCAACCTATAGGCCTCCGACAAATATCCGTACGCCTCATCATTATTGTCAAGTTTTCTATTTGCACGATAAAGAGAAACCAACATCACGTTATCGCTGGAGCCGACACCCAGAACGAATTCACTGTTATAAGCCTGCCATATGTTCGAGCCAGAAGGATATTCGGCCAGGTAGGTGTAGGCCGGGGCCTGGATACCAAAACCGAAGCACACCATGTTTCCTTCATAAAACTCGTGGTCGACGGTGATCTCGCTCACGTCCATTACCATCGGACCGGGCATCCCGATCACACCACTAGCGCCACCCCAGTGCAACTG
>DAOVVI010000357.1 GCA_030637245.1 Cyclobacteriaceae bacterium | reverse complement strand
CATGGTGGCGGGAAGTGGGTATCTGAAATGAGTCAGCGACTTGGCATTGAAGTGAAAATGATTGATGGACGTCGAATTACTGATGCGGACACTCTTGAAGTAGTTAAAATGATGCTGGCAGGAGTTGCTAATAAAAATATAGTAAGCAAACTTCAAGGACATAAATGCAATGCGATAGGACTTACCGGGGCGGACGGGAATACGATTAGGGCAGATAAGCGGCCTTTGAAAGACGGAATTGATTATGGGTTTGTGGGTGATGTTAAAAAAGTCAACGACGAGGTGATTCTAAATTTGATCAGTGCCGGACTGACACCGGTTTTTGCGGCGATGACGCATGATGGCTTAGGGAATCTTTTCAATACCAATGCGGATACTATTGCTTCAAGTGTGGCTGTTGGGATGTCTGGAGATTTTGATGTGGAGCTTAATTATTGTTTTGAACTCAACGGAGTGTTGAAGGATATTAACGATCCGTTGAGTGTAATCCATGAAATCAATCAAAATAATTACGCTAAATTGAAAGAAGATGGGATTATCAATTCAGGTATGATCCCAAAAATTGATAATGCCTTTGATGCGTTGAATTCCGGAGTAAAGGCGGTTCGGATTATGAATTCCGATCATATTATTTACTTAGCTGAAGGAAAAGGATCAATTGGGACTTTAATATTGAAATAAGTGAAAGTTCTGTCTGAAGAATATATCGCCCTTCTTAAAAAACTTATTGAAACACCTTCTTTGAGTAAAGAGGAGGGAAAAACTGCTGAAATCATTCAGGAGTTTTTAGCTTCAAAATCCATTGAAATAAAGCGAATAAAAAATAATATCATTGCCAGAAACCAATACTTCGACCAAAATAAACCAAGCTTATTATTGAATTCTCATCATGATACGGTAAAGCCAAACTCCTCATGGAAAAAAGACCCTTTTTCTCCAATAATTGAAGGGGGTAAGCTATTTGGTTTGGGCAGCAATGATGCCGGAGGTTGCCTGGTATCGTTAATGGCAGCTTTTATTAATTTTTATGATCAGGAAAATTTAAACTATAATTTGATACTTGCGGCAAGCGCTGAAGAGGAAATAAGTGGTAAAAATGGCATCGAACTAATTTTACAACAACTAGGGAAAATTGATTTTGCCATTGTTGGCGAACCGACACAATTGAGGATGGCAATTGCTGAAAAAGGGCTCATGGTGTTGGACTGTATTTCTAAAGGAAAATCCGGACACGCAGCTCGGGATGAAGGAGAAAATGCCATTTATAATGCGATTGATGATATTAACTGGTTTCGGAATTACGAGTTTAAAAATAAATCCGTCCTGCTTGGAGATATCAAAATGAGTGTAACGATTTTAAATGCCGGTACGCAACACAATGTGGTTCCTGATGAATGTCATTTTGTGGTAGATGTGCGCAGTACTGATGCCTATTCAAATGATGAGATTTTAACGATTATTAAGGATCATGTGAAATGCGAGGTTTCGGCAAGGTCAACTCGATTACAGCCTTCGGGATTGACGCAACATCATATTCTTAAACGTGGTGCTGATGAATTAAATATAAAAACATATGGATCTCCAACACTTTCAGACCAGGCATTAATGCCATTCCCTTCCGTTAAAATAGGACCCGGGGAATCTGCAAGATCTCATATTGCCGACGAGTATATAGGTATAAAAGAAATTGAACAAGGAATAAAATTATACATCAAACTATTAAATAAATTATTGGTCTAGCTATGGCTGAATCGAAAAATAAATTGTGGCAAAAGGACATTAACGTTCATGACGAAATCGACAAGTTTACCGTGGGTATGGACCGTGAATTGGATCTGCTGCTCGCAAAATACGATGTGCTTGGATCATTGGCGCACATCAAAATGCTAACTTCAATAGGACTTCTGGAACAGGACGAATTGGAAATTTTATCAAGAGAATTGACAAAAATCCATGGAGAGATCGAGTCCGGTAATTTCAAAATTGAAGAAGGAGTGGAAGATGTGCATTCGCAGGTAGAATTGATGTTGACACACAAACTGGGAGATGTAGGTAAAAAGATCCATTCCGGCAGATCCAGAAATGACCAGGTGTTGCTGGATTTGAAGCTATTTATGCGTGCTGAAGTATTGCAAATAGTAGAATTGGTACAGCAACTTTTTGATAGATTAATTTCCCTGAGTAATCAGTATAAAGATACATTATTGCCAGGTTACACGCATCTTCAGGTGGCCATGCCATCATCATTTGGATTGTGGTTTGGGGCTTACGCCGAATCTTTGGCAGATGATTTGTCTATTTTAAAGGCAGCTTTTGATATCGTAAATCGAAATCCCCTGGGTTCTGCCGCCGGATATGGTTCCTCTTTTCCGTTAAACCGTCAAATGACATCAGACCTGCTGGGATTTGAATCCATGAATTACAATGTGGTGTATGCGCAGATGGGTAGGGGAAAGGCCGAGAAAGTATTGACCAATGCTATGGCAACAATTGCAGAAACAATTGGCAAATTTTCCATGGATGTTTGTCTGTATATGGGGCAAAATCATGGATTTATAAGCTTTCCCGATGAATACACCACAGGATCCAGCATCATGCCTCATAAGAAAAATCCGGATGTTTTCGAATTGATTAGGGCGAGATCTAATAAATTGAAAGCCTTGCCTAATGAAATTTCCATAATCACCTCAAACCTCCCATCGGGATATCATCGGGATTTGCAGTTGATCAAAGAGAGCTTTATGCCAGCTTTTGAAAATCTGAAGGAATGTTTGTATATGACTCGATTTATGTTGGAGAAGATAAAAGTTAGAGAGGATTTACTAAATGAGGAAAAATACAAATACCTGTTCAGCGTTGAGCTGGTCAATCAATTGGTATTAGGCGGAATACCTTTCAGAGACGCCTATGTGGAAGTTGGCCGTAGAATTGAAAAAGGAGAATTCGAAATTCCGTCAAAACTAGATCATACGCATGAGGGCAGCCTGGGAAATCTTTGCAATGATAAAATTGAGCAACGTTTTCAGTTTACATTTAATTTTTTTGAAGAGCAGAGAATATTAATTTCAGATAAAGAAAAATTGCTTCTTGATTTATAGGTTAATATTGGATAAGCCAGATAGAAATAGGGTGGCATTCGTTAGTCAACGAAAATAGCAATTCACAGGTCAATAGGATGTGGCTGAAGGCGCCAATTTTGGTATTCATTCAAAATCAGAAAATTACATCATATGGATTTTAAAAGATTATTTAAACTACTTAGGATAGCATATTTAGTTTTACTGTTGAGTGTAAATGTTTTCGCTCAAGAAAAAGAAACCGGAAATATCGAATTCTCCTTTGGCGTTATTGCTGACTGCCAGTATTGTGCTGTTCAGGGAACAGGCCTCAGAAAATACTCGATATCTCATAATAAACTTGAGAAATGCGTCGCCCATTTTAATACGATGGATTTGGAGTATGTGGTGCATTTAGGAGATTTTATTGATCGTGATTTCGAAAGCTTTGATATAGTCGGTCCTATTTATAACCAGCTAATTATGCCTAAGTACCATGTG
>DAOVVI010000364.1 GCA_030637245.1 Cyclobacteriaceae bacterium | reverse complement strand
GTTTGGATCATCTTGTGAAGCAATCGTGCCGCTTCATAGCCGCCCTTTACAGTATCCAGGCCTATGCTGGAGAGGGGTGGGTCGGAAAGATTGCACAGCATTTCATCATTATCTACTCCTAAGACTGCCACCTCTTCAGGGATACGAATCTTAGCCAACCTGCAGGCTTCTGTAATATGCAATCCCTGGTTGTCATCACAAGTCATTAATGCAATAGGTTTTGGAAGGGATACTAACCACTTGCTAAGAGCAGAGGGCTTGTAATACCACAATTCGCGTGCTTTAGTTCTTATTTTTTGTTCAAAGTAGTGTACAGAAAATCCCTCTGTTTTTACCCTTTCTTCAAATCCAAGGCCTCTTTCTCTTGACCAGACAATATTTTTAAAACCATAAAAGGCAAAATTTTCAAAGCCTTTTTTCAGGAAATACTCTGCGCCCATTTCCCCCGTTTTAACATAATCTCCTGTAATATTTGGTATTTTGGTATGTCGTTCCTTAAAATCCTGTGCTATAACAGCGATACCGGCGCCCATAAGCTTTTCAGGTGCTGAATTATTATAAAACTGACCTAAAATTCCATTTGCTTTCCATTCCCAGGCCCACTTTATAATACCTTCCAATCCTTTTGTTTCCCGGTAGTAGGTTGGCATCCGGCAAAAAGCCCAGGGGCCATGTTCCTGGGCATACCTGGTAACGCCTTTAAGCAGACTCATGCCATATTCTTCTCCAAAGTCAGTTAGCAGAATAATTTTGATCATAAGATCAGAAATTTACCACTAACTTTCGGATTTAAAAAGATCTCTAATACTCTTTATAGTTGCGTTTTTAACCAGGGGTTTTGCCCAGAAACTGATGCTCAGAATATAACCAAGGGTTACAAATACGAACATCATTCCGACTTTCAATGAAATTAAATCACTGATACCCCCAATTAAAATTTGTACGATAGCCCCACCGGCAATACCAGTCATTAATATACCGGCAAACGAACCATGATGTTTTGATACTGAATTCAGGCCCAGTGAAACAATGACGGGGTACATTACTGAAAGGAAAAATCCTGAAATTGGAAAAGCCCACATCGACATTTGACCACTTCCATACAAACCTATGGCAACACATATCATCGCAAGAATGGTAAACCATCTAAGCACTAATTTACTGTCAAATAGCTTCATAAGAACCAAACCTAAAACGCCGCCAATGGTCATCAAACCCCAGAAGTAGGATACCGCATCAGCTCCTGTTGTATCGGGGTCTAACCCATGATAATTATTCAGGAATTTCGACATCCAGTAAGAAATCCCCTGCTCAGTTCCCACATAGGCAAAAATTCCCAGAAAAAAGAGGATAACATACTTATTCTTAAATAATTCTAAATAACTCTCCTTGGATCCTACTTTTTCGTCTTCCTGCAATTCAACCCGTGGAAATTTCACAAAGGCAATCACCGCTATCATTAAAATACTCAACAATCCAAAAGCCCAATACACCGAAACCCACGACATAGACTCAGGCACCAGATCGGTCATCATTCCAATCAGAGGTTTTTCAACATTTCCTTTGTCGATATTGGTGACGAAGTAAGAATACATTTGCGGACTGATGAATGAGGCCAATCCAAAAATGAGCTGTGCCAATACTGAATTAAAGGCAAAATTCTCTTCACCTCCTGAAACCCGCATAAGTGGATTAATCACTACCTGAAGTACTGCCATTCCTGTCCCTATGGTAAACAATGATACCATAAAAACATTAAACTGAGGAAAAATAGCAAAACCCAATGCCCCTGAGAGAGCCAGGACGAATGCTAAAATCATCATCCTTTTCTCTCCCCATTTTTCAAGCAGAAAACCTGAAGGAATGGACATGACGCCATAGGCAATAAAGAAGGCAAACGGCAGAAAACCGGCCATGGTATCTGTCAGGCTATAGCTTTCCGAAACAACGGGATTGAGCGCTCCCAAAATATTGGTCAAAAAGGATATGACAAAAAATGTTAATAGGATCAGGATGACAATTAGTGTGTTTTTTTTCATTTTTTAAATAATTAATTTTCGGTAATCTACGCTGAACGAATTCAGATCTGAATCATTAAGCAATTAACAAAGCTTTAAATATATGTATAAAAACCATGAATTGGTTGTTATTTTTTTTTGATGTTGGCAAGTGTAGATTCTAATAAATATTCCTGGTGATGATCTACCTGGGCCGCAGCGCCAAGCATGGAAACATTTTCAACTTCAGAAACATAAATTTTTAATTTTTCCATGGATTTAGGAAAATAGGTGTCTTTTAAGGATAGTTCCATTTGTTCTTTGAAGAAAGAAAAAGATTTTGAAATGGATCCACCCAAAATTATAGCTTCCGGATCGTAGGCATAAACAACTGATTTTAAGGCTGTACCCAGGTGACGTCCAAATTCAGCCCACAATTCAATTGCTTTTGGACAATTTTGTTTTGCATCAAGATATGCCTGATAACCACTCGTGTTGTGCTCTTTATCAAAAAAATTGGAACTGCAATAATATTCCAGATCATGTTCCAGATATGGCAAATATCCAATTTCTCCAGCGCCGCAATTGACGCCGCTTATCAATTTATCATCGATTATTATACCGGAGCCAATACCAGTTCCTAAAGCAATGCCCACAAAGGATTTATGATTTTTTCCATGACCAAAATATTTTTCACCCAACACAAAACAATTGACATCATTATTGATAAAAACAGGGACCTTAAACTCTTCCTCAAGAATTTTTTCAAGATGAACTTCTTTCCAGGATGGGATATTTACAACGTCATACACAATTCCATTTTCCATATCTACTACCGATGGCACGCCTATGCCAATGCCGGTGACGCTCGAAACATAAACTTTATGGATAAGGGATCTTAGTTGATCCAAAGTGCTTTCGAGATTATCTTTGTTGCTTAATAAAGCCGATTTCATATTAATAATGGAATTATTATTAATTAGTCCTGCCCTTATATTAGTCCCGCCTAAATCGACCCCGATTTTCATTTCTTATCAGTTTGAATCAATAAACCATTGAGGATTTTATGAAGACAATATTAAATAAATTTTAAATTTGCTATTGCGTAATAAGCGCATCATTAACCTCAATATACGCAATTAATTTTTTAATTTATTTTGCGAAAGTATTTGATTTATAGTGTTTTATAATTTCACTAAAGAAATGGGAAATAGAATAGTACGAAATAATAGAAATTTAGTATTACATTAATGACCTTATGATTCTACTTTCAATGGCAGATCAATTTTATAGTAAAATTTTTTAGTTGATTTATTAATAATCTAATTTCAACAAAAATCCAGAGTTATGAGTATCCAAATCCCAAACCTTAACAGAAGGCAATTTGTGGCTAAAAGCACGAAGGCCATCACCGCAATTTCACTTGCTCCTGCGATGACATTTGCAGGAAAAAATAAAGCTGAGAAAAAGACTAAAGTTGTATTAGTTGGAACGGGAGGAAGAGGCAGCAGCACTTGGGGG
>DAOVVI010000057.1 GCA_030637245.1 Cyclobacteriaceae bacterium | reverse complement strand
GGATTTAATCGCCAACAACAATTGGGAAAGGACTATTTATTTTAATAATACCTCTCTTCAGGGAGTTAGTGTTAGTTTGAATGACTATGTAGTACAGGAAGGAAATGCATATAGGTTATTGCCTGTTAAAAATCCAAATCCAAGAAGCGAATTTGTGAATACAGAAATTATGTATGACAATGTGATGAATAATTTCCGTTATCGTGGATTGAATGATCCGAAGGTTTATAATTCCATTGATCATAGAAATTTTGCCCTTAACCATAGGTCCACGTTTAACAGCCTGGCAAATGCGCTAATTCGTGAAGGTAAAACAGAAAAGGCTAAAGAAGTAATTTATAAATCTTTAGACGCTATTCCGAATATATCTATTCCTTACGATTACACATCTTCTCAAACTGTAAAACTCCTTTATCGTTTAGGTGAAAAGGAAAAGGCTAAAGAGATTGCCACTTTGCTTGGAGAACGGGCAAATGACGCTTTAACCTATTTTGGAAGATACAATATCACCATTGGCAATGAAGCTCAAAAGAACTTGTTGATTCTCAATGATCTGGTAAACACCATGAAATCAGAAAATGAAAATGAACTGGCTCAAAAATTTGAAGAGTATTTCATAGGCCATTATACGAGGATAAATTCATAATGAAAGAGGGTATTCCGCCCTTATACTTCAGGTCCAGCAAATAATTATACCCAGCTTTGACGGTTGTTTAA
The DNA here is from genome assembly GCA_030637245.1 of Cyclobacteriaceae bacterium. Taxonomy (GTDB): domain Bacteria; phylum Bacteroidota; class Bacteroidia; order Cytophagales; family Cyclobacteriaceae; genus JAAUQL01. Next base: position 7,271 of record DAOVVI010000057.1, on the reverse strand, counting down.
AGCCTTCCTTTGTCCATTTAAGGTTCAACTTTCCTTTTGTCAAACTCAAAAGCTAACTTGCCAGATAAGGAAAAACTTCTCTTATAAAAAATTTATTTATAAACTTCAAAATATGCGTTTATGAAAAAGTGCGTAATCATAATCTGCCTGACTTTTATTTCACTATCTATTAAAGCCCAGGATTTCGGGTTATCCTTTTCATATTTCATCCCAAAAAATGGTTATTTCTCTGTGCCTGTTACACCATTTTCCATTCGAGGAGTGGGGTTTGACTTAAATCGATTTTTTGCTATTGAAAGTGGGTTTACACTTTACAGAATTTCCGGCATGGGAGTCAATGGACTTCCATACGAATCGAAAAATCCATTGATTGGACCATTTTTCTCCATGATGGTACCCTTAGAGGCAGTTATCACATTTAATTTTGATAGCCAGGCATTTAAATTAAAAGGTGGTGGATTTTTATTTTATAATTTTAATACAAAGATCAATGAAGGCAATCTGGACAGGGAGTTAAAGGAATATTTGGGATGGGAAGTGCTAAACTCAGATTTTTCTGTAAATAATAACCTTGGTTACGGATACCGCTTTGGAGCAGAATACATTATTTACTTTTCTAAAAAATTTGGAATAAGCCTTGAAGCCTATTACTTGTCAGGATCATCGCCTCTCGACATGAAGGGCATTTACAAAGGAATTCCTTCTGATGGGGATTTAATAGTAGAAGAAGCAGTAGATTTCAAGGATGCTGAATTAGATTTTACAGGATATGAGCTTTCTATTGGAATTTTGTTTTCGCCTTGATTGTTAAGTTACTCCCTAACAATTTTCAACAGCCCATTGGCAACTTCTATAATTTCTGAGTATTTGTATATGATAAGACTTTTAATCCAGACATCTCAGCGCTTCTTTATCCTCCTCAGCCTCTTTTTAGGTGACTTTGAGCAGCATTATTAGCTTATGCAACTAAAATTTTGCTTAACAAATTACCTGATTTCGTAAAGTTTTTTAAACTTTTTGAGATTTATCTCTTCCACTTCCATGGTCATAAAAATATCATCGACCGGTTTATCCATGGCTGCAGTTTCCACAGCAGCTATTTTATCAACAACATCCAATCCATCAACGACTCTTCCAAAAACCGTATAGGCACCATCTAAATGGGGAGTTCCTCCAATTGTGGTGTACAATTTCAAGCGGTCTTCAGGAAATTCTTTTTCAAAAGTGACATTGAATTCTTTTTCTAAAATTGGCTTCATTTTCATCAATTTATTCCCATAAGCTTCTTGACCTTGCTCATAATAAATCTTAGATAATTCCTCCTGCAAATTGACATATTCGGGCATTTGCATTAGCTGCTTCATATAGTCATTCATTTTTTGCATATCAGTTGTCAGCTCATCTTCAGAGTAAACCACTCCCTGCACAATATACCATTGAATCCCGCTGGCCTTGGTTGGATTCCTATTATCTCCCTCACGGGCAGCAGCGAGAGCGCCTTTGTGATGAAAAAGCGTATCAACAAACTCAGCCTGTATTTTATAATCTATTTTCTTTTCATTCCCAGGCCTGGCATTTATATCACCCCCCTGGATCATGAAATCTTTAATAACCCGATGAAATGCCGTGCTGTCATAGTCACCATTTTTTGCAAGTTTCAGAAAACTCTCTTTGTGATTTGGAGCCTGGTCATACAAAATAACCTTGATATCTCCATAGCTGGTTTTTATGGTAACAAGGTAGTCTTTTTTTGCACAGGCTGATAGAGTTAAAACCAACCCTATCATAATAGATAGTATGTTCTTCATTTTTTATCTTTTTAATTCTTTATTAATCTGATCTAAAATCTCGGCCCCGCCTTCATTCAATATGTCTTCTCCTAATTTTTTCCCTAATGTTTCAGGGTCTTCCAAACCCCCTTCCGCAGTTTTATTCACAAATTCTCTTCCATCTAAACTAAAAATTCCAGCCTGTAACACTATTCTATTTCCCTGCCTCGCTGGCAGGCGGGCATTAATTTGAGCATTTGCAAATGCCGGGATACTGCAGCCTCCTTTTAGTTTTCTCAAGTAAGCTCTTTCTGCTTTCAGTTTTATTTCAGTTTGAGGGTCATTTATAATTTCCCTAATCCTGGATTTTTTTTCTATTGAAAGAGATGTTGCAATTTCTACAGCCAAACTTCCCTGGCCTACAGCAGGAGTAAAAATATCCAACGACAATTCCTGTCTGATCAATTCATGATATTCCATTCTTGCGACACCGGCATACGCCAGTAAAAGCGCATCGCAATGACCGGATTCCATTTTTTTTATTCTTGTCTGAAGGTTTCCGCGGATATCTACAGTTTTGATATTTGGATAGTAATGTGATAAAGTTGCAATTCGCCGTGTAGAGGATGTGCCGATTATAAATGCAGAATTTTCGTCCTTCAATTCCAACGAACTATCATGACTAATCAAGACGTCATTTTCCTTCTCTCTTGAAGAAAACGCCAAAATTTCAAATTGCTTTGGCAGCTCGCTTGGTAAATCTTTTGCACTATGGATGGCAATATCAATTTCGCCATTTTCCAACATGTATTCCAACTCTTCTGTAAATACTCCTTTACTGCCAATCTTCGAAATTGAAACATCCAATACCTTATCACCTTTTGTTTCTATTGGATTCAATTCTACCTGTATTCCATGTTTCGATAATTCATCTTTTACATGGTTTGCCTGCCACATAGCAAGTTTACTTTTGCGTGTACCAATCTTTATGATCATTTTAAAAAAATTTACAATGCCAAAAATAGTAATAATTCTAACTTCTGAAGGTAGAAGTTATTTGAAGTGAAGTGTCTAAAAATATTATTTTCGTATTTCCATTGCGTTCTAAATGATAACAACCTGAATTTAAAAGATTGTAAAGTTTTTCCAGCTTTGCTAAATCAAGGGTTTTGGAAAAATTTGTTACAAACTTATTTTCAGAATCTGTCAGATTAATGGATTCTTCACTGCCATTTTGCATTAAAAGTGATTCTCGCAAAATAGAGAGGCCATACTGAAAAAGTCCTTTTTGGCTTATTTTATTGGTTTTACTAAAATTCTCTGCCCATTCAACCATCTTCGAATGGTTGTTTAAAAAACAAATTCTCATCCACTCCTGAAACAATTGATGCGTATCATCTTCAACCTCATCAATCATTTTGATAGCCAGATTCAAATCTCCTGAAGCAATATTTGCAATTTGAATTGCTTTGTCAGTATTAATTTCATATCTATCCACGAGGTAATTTGAAACTTCTTCCTTGCTGAACGATTTTATTTTCAACAATTGAACCCTCGATAAAATTGTGCTTATTATCTGTTCATGATCATATGTAATCAGAAGAAACACGGTCTTTCCAGGGGGTTCCTCAAGCAATTTTAGCAGTGCATTGGCAGCAGAAGGATGTAGATATTCTGCCAGCCATATGATCATTACCTTATATTCTCCTTCAAAAGATTTAAGAGCCAGCTTTTTAATAATATTCCTGCTCTCTTCCCTGGAAATATTCAATTGTTTGTTTTCACCACCAAATTCCAATGACCACTCATAAGGTCCACCGTATGGATTTTGACGAATAAATTCTCTCCATTCAGCAATAAAACTATCGCTGATCACTTCTTTTCCTGTTTTCTCCTTTGTTGCACTTACCGGAAAAACAAAATGCAAATCCGGATGTATTGATTTTCCGATTTTATGGCAGGAGGGGCACTCCCCGCAGGAATCTCCATCTTTTCGATTGGTACAATTGAGTAGAGCGGCATAGGCAATCGCCATGGATAAATTAGCGCTTCCTTCAGTACCTGCAAATAACTGAGCATGGGCTACTTTACCACTCTCTATCGTCCTGTAAAGCTTTTGTTTAACATTTTCAAGTCCCGGGATATCTGCAAATCTCATCTGTTTACCTCCTGTTATCTTCTATATTTCTTAGTCCTCTCAAAGATATGTTTAAGTATTTCCACATCCTCTTCTGTAAAGGGTTTTTTCCGCCTTTCAAATACTTTAGGCATTACCTCCAGAGCTTTGTTAAATTCATATGTTACAAATCCCTGGGCTCCTCCCCAGGAAAATGACGGGATAAATGTGCGTGGGAATCCACTTCCAAAAATGTTAGCGCTCACACCTACCACCGAACCGGTATTGAACATGGTATTAATGCCACTCTTTGAATGATCACCCATCATCAAACCACAAAACTGTCTGCCTGTATCTGTAAATCTTTCTTCACCGTAATTCCAGATCCGTACATTTTTGTAATTATTCTTCAGATTGGAAGTATTTGTGTCAGCTCCCAGATTGCACCATTCTCCGATGACAGAATTGCCTAAAAATCCATCATGAGCCTTGCTACTGTATCCAAAAATAATTGAGTTGCTGATCTCTCCGCCAACTTTACAATACGGCCCGATTGTCGTATCTCCTACTATCCTGGTTCCAATATTCAGGATAGAATTTGCTCCGATTGACGAGGCGCCCCTGATTATTGAACCCTCGCTGATTATCACGTTTCTCCCAATATAAATCGGACCTCTTTCCGCGTTTAAAATGGCTGATTTGATAGTTACATTTTCTTCAATAAAAATATCACTACGGTTATAACAAATGGTATGCGGGTCTTCAATTTCATGACTTTTTCTCCCATTCGTTAACAGTTTAAAGTCAATCCTATTGGTAGCTTCATTTTTACTGAAAATATCATAGACATTTTGAACAGTCATCAATTCATGCCCGTCTGCCGGCGAGGCAGGGGGAAATGTTACTTTTTCCAGGTTATCCATAAGATCAATGGAACCTAATTCATCAAAGGAATCAAAATTTCCATAGAGTGCGATTGGAAGAGTGTCTTTGAGAAGGATTTGATTTTTTTTAAGCGCCTTAACAGCTTCGACCAATTTTGAATTGGGAAGAACACAAGCATTCAGATAGAGATTTTCTCCGGTTTTCTGAATGGGGTATTTATTTGAAAGATAATCTTCCGTTAAGTAGGAATAATCTGCAGGCAGCCACTTTTCCCATTTTTCCTTTATGGTGAGAATACCAATCCTGATATCAGAAACTGGTCTTGTGAAGGTAAAAGGAAGTAAATTTGTCTTAGTCGTCGGTTCGTCAAAAAGTATAATATTCATCTCATAAAAATAAAAAAGTCTCCATCACTTATAAAAATAATGGAGACCTATTATGAAAGTAATTGTTGAAATTATTTCTTTTTGTATCTTCTATTGAATTTCTCAACTCTACCTGCTGTATCCACAAAGATTTTCTTACCCGTGTAAAATGGATGTGAAGCAGAACTTACCTCAATTTTTATAATTGGATACTCTTTCCCGTCTTCCCACTTGATCTTATCTTTAGAGGTCATTGTTGACTTTGTCAAGAATTTAGTATCACTCTGTGTATCGTGAAATACTACCTCTGAATATTTTGGATGAATTCCCTTTCTCATTTTTCTTATTTTTCTCTTTTTGTAAAAGGACTGCAAATGTATGAAAATACTATTCGATCTGCAAAAGTCATTTAAAAAATCTTTCGTAACTCGGCAGGTTCCCGGCTCATCGTTTAAAAGTTCATGGTTTAAGGACAGATTGTAACCGGGAACCTTAAAAAACAAACTTGTAAAATAAAAAACACATGATTTTACAGATAAATAAATTATCATAACTTTACTAATTGCAGTCAGTTATTTCATGGAGGTACATTTTTTTTAATTATGAATAGTTTTCAGAATTCATTAATTGATTCATTTCAACAAAACAGAAGAAATTTTATTAAAACTCTAAGTATTGGTTCCGGGACAATTTTGCTTAGTCCTTTACTGTCCAATTGTTCAAGTCAATACGAAAGCGATTTATATCTTAGCTTTTTAAACCCAAAAGCAGAAGCCAAACCATTTTTCCGGTGGTGGTGGAATGGCAATAGATTGTCAAAAGACGAGATCATCAGAGAGTTGGAATTAATGAAAGATGCGGGGATTGGAGGCATTGAAATTAATCCTATAAAAATGCCGGAACAGGCAGAAAACCTGATCGGTGAAGAATTTGACTGGCTGAGTGATGAATGGATTGATTTTTTGGAATTTACCATCAAAGAAGCTAAAAAACTCGGGATGGTCACCGACCTGATTGTAGGAACCGGTTGGCCTTTTGGTGGAGAATTCCTCGAACCCGAAGATACCATTCAGGGATTAAATGTAGAAGTTGTTAAACTAAATGGGCCAAAACGTGTTGCAATTCCGTTGCCAAAAGCAAAAGGGGATTTCAATTTTGAAGTCAGGAAAATCACGCTTTTCCCATTAAAAATAAAATCTTTAGATGAAGGAAAAGACCTTCCTTTTGATCCTGAAAAAAACAAAATAACCATCGATGTTCCCAAGGGTAAATATGAGTTGCACATCCTTTCCTGGCAAAACAATTTCCGAACGGTGATGCATGGCGCCCCTGGTGGCGCAGGGCCTGTTTTAGATCATTTCAATAAAGCCGCAGTCGAAAAATACCTGAACCACATGTCTGACCAGATAAAGGAGAAAACTGGAAAATCCAAATTAGATGGCATCAGGGCTATGTTTTGTGACAGTATTGAACTCAACGGAGCCAACTGGACTCATGGTTTTGCAACGATTTTTAAAGAAAGAAGAAGATATGAGATTCAACCATACTTACCCTTGCTTTTGCGCAAGGAAATTAATGTTGATCCGGATTTTGAAGATGAATTGAAAAGAGCCAGGTATGATTACAGTTACACTTTGGCAGAATTGTTTACTGAAAGTTTCATTATTCCTTTCCACAAATGGTGCAATGAAAACGGTGCATTAAGTCGATACCAGGCTTATGGGCATCCATGGCTTTATACTGACTTAATTGATGGTTATTTAATCCCTGATATTCCAGAGGGCGATCAATGGCTTTTCAACGGAGGTTGGCAGCCCTATGCAGATGTGAATGATATCAGGTATGCGATTTGGAATAAATATGCTTCCTCTGCCGGTCATTTGGCTAATAGAAAGATTATCAGCTCTGAAGCCATGACAAATACTTCCGGTGTATTTAAGGCTTCTTTAAAATATATTAAACAGGCCACCGATCTGAATATGGCCACCGGCGTCAACCACCAGGTTCTTCATGGATTTAATTACTCACCGCCGGATACAGAATTTCCCGGGTGGATCCGATATGGCTGCTACTTCAATGAAAACAATCCCTGGTGGCAGTATATGCCGGAATGGTCGCAATACAGCAGCAGGCTTT
>DAOVVI010000137.1 GCA_030637245.1 Cyclobacteriaceae bacterium | reverse complement strand
GAGGGGATTTTACTTTTTGAAATTATGAATCAAAAAGTTTGGGGAAAAGCTGTAAAGGATACAACAGGTCTTCAATCGTATTTTCAAAACCATCAACAGTCTTATTATTGGGGCGAAAGAGCAGATGCAGTTATCGTTTCTGCAACTGATCAAAATGTATTGAAGAATGTAAAGAAAATCATAGATTCTGAATCAATTAAATTAATCGAAATTGAATATGACCCGGAACAGGAAGTGGAAGTATTGAATGACCCATCACTGGAATCTTTGGTAAATATATTCATGAAATATGATAATTCTACCATAACGATCCGCACAAATAAAAAATCTTTAACCTCCAATCTCTATACGGATATAAAGCAATATTTTATTGATTTTGGATTACCGGTAAAGTCTATTATAGAATCGACCTTAGATGATAAAGAAAATAAAATTCAATTGGAATTAAATAGCAAATCAAAAAAATCGTTAGAATTCCTATACAATAAGGAATCTGCCTTAACTTTGCAGGTTACTGAGGAGCTTTTCGAAAAAGGTGATAATCAGTTGATTGATTCTATAGGGTGGGAAAAAGGAACTTACGAAACTATAACAAACGGCAACTACAATTTGGTAGTGATTAGTAATATTCTTGAAGAACAACCAAAAGAATTGAAAGATATTAAAGGATCAGTTATTTCGGATTATCAAAATTATCTTGAAAAAAACTGGCTTGAAGAGCTAAAAAGTAAATATACAGTAGAAATTAACTATACAACATTTGATAAAATTAAAAAATTATATAAGAAACAGCTTAATCATCCTGGTTAGTATTCTTTATATAACTTCGTGTGAATTTTTACAATTCAAAAAAGGAATTAATGGAGACACAGAACCGGATGCACAACCTCTGGCTAGTGTTGGAGATATGTATCTTTTTCCCAGGGATGTTGAGGGGATAGTTCCTCCTGGAATTTCAAAAAATGACAGCATTGATTTGATGGAAAGACACATCAAGAGTTGGATTAAAAAGCAATTGTTGATAACCGAAGCTCAAAATCAATTGACTTTTGATGAGGTTGAGTTGGAACGTCGTGTACTGGATTACAGATACGCGCTTATGATGCATGAATTTGAAAAATATACTATTGCCAGAAACATAAACGTCAATATTTCGGAAGAAGAAATAGAATTGTATTATCAGGAAAACATTGAGAATTTTGAACTAAAACAAAACATCATAAGGGGTTATTTTATTCAATTGAGTAAAGATGCACCTAATATTGGTAGATTTAGGTATTTGCTCAAATCCAACAGGGAAAAGGATATTGAAGAGCTGAAGTCCTATTCATTTAGTTATGGCACAAAAGTGCATCTTGATGATTCGATTTGGGTAAATTTTGAAGACGTGATCAACAATACACCTTTCATGGATATTCCGAATAAAACAGATTTTTTGAGGAGGAATAAATATCATGAAGTTCCTGATGACAAATTCATATTCTTTCTTAAGATTTCCCAATATAAAATACAAAACGACACCTCGCCTTTAGAATTTGTTCGGGATGATATTCAGAAAATTATTCTTAATAAAAGAAAAGTAAGTCTGGCTAAAAAGCTGGAAGAGGATATTTATAAAAATGCTATTGAAAATGAAGATTTTAAAATATATAAACAGGAATAATATATTGTCCGCGTTTGTGCTTAATCTGCTTTTTCGAGGAGTCATATTAGCTCAATCATCTGATTTGACAGTGATTGATAAGATAATTGCGAAGGTTGACAATTATATCGTGCTTAAATCAGAACTGGAAAGATCATACCTGCAGGTTCAGTCTAGTGGAGATTACAATACCACAAAATGCCAGATATTGGAGGGTTTGGTACTCAATAAACTCATGGTTGCCAAGGCTGAAATTGACTCAGTTGTTGTTGAAGAGGAAATAATTGATCGCCAACTGGATATGAAGATGCAAGGAGTTATTGCTCAGGCAGGTGGTGATCAAAAAAAATTGGAGGAAGCTTTTGGGAAATCAATGGAGGAAATCAGGGAGGACCTCAGAGATCAGGAAAAAGAGCAGATGGTTGCTGAAAAAATGCAAATGACGATCACTGAAGAAATAACTGTAACCCCAGCTGAAGTAAAAAGATTTTTTAAAAATATACCTAAAGACAGTTTGCCGTACTTTTCTACAGAAGTGGAAATTGGTCAAATTGTAAAAAAACCTGTTGTAAGCGCTGAGGAAAAAGAAAGGATTGAAAATTTTTTAATGAAAATCAGAGGCGAAGCCTTGGATGATGGGATTGATTTTCAGGTTTTGGCGGGACGACACTCAGAAGGGCCGTCCAAGCTAAGAGGAGGAAATCTCGGAGATGTGGAAAGAGGTCAGATGGTACCGGAATTTGAAGCTGCAGCATTAAAATTGAAAAATGATGAAATATCCCTGCCTGTTGAAACAGAATTTGGTTTTCATATCATTCAAATGGTGGATAGAAGAGGGAATATTTATAATGCAAGGCATATATTAATAGCACCAAAGTTTACCGAAAAGGATTTTGAAATTGCAGCACACTTTCTTGACAGTATAAAAAATTTATTTCTAAATGATACGATTACTTTTGATAGAGTTGCTAAAAAGTTTTCAGATGATAAGGAAACCTCTTCCAACGGAGGTTTTATCCGGGACAGATCCGGAGCTAATCGTATTTCGGTAAGCGAATTGGATCCTGGATTGTTTTTTACTATGGACACCATGCAGGTAGGCAGCATTACAGACCCATTGAAGTATAAAATGGCTGATGGTAAAGAAGCTTTGCGGATTATTTATTTTAAATCAAAAATGAAGCCCCATCAAGCCAACCTGGATGACGACTATCAAAAGATATATATGGCAGCTCTGAATGCCAAAAAACAGAAGCAAATGAGTGATTGGTTCAAAGATGCAAGGCATGAGGTTTTCATTGAAATTGATCCTGAATACAATAATTGTAATATTTTACAGTAACGAATGAAAGAATTTAAAAATGAAGTTGAAGCTGCTGAAGCATTAAAAGTAGCTTATGAAAAACTGAAAAATGAGATTTCAAAAGTAATAATTGGTCAGGATGAAGTGGTTAAACTCGTACTTACTTCTATTTTTTGTAAAGGTCACAGCTTACTTGTCGGTGTACCCGGCCTTGCAAAAACGTTATTAATCAAGACCATCTCAGATGCATTAAACATTACATTTAATAGAATACAATTTACACCAGACCTGATGCCATCCGATATAATTGGTGCCGAAACACTGGATAATGAGCGTAATTTTAAGTTTATTAAAGGTCCTGTGTTTGCCAATATTATTTTAGCTGATGAGATCAATCGTACTCCTCCAAAAACGCAATCGGCACTTTTGGAAGCAATGCAGGAATATGCTGTGACCATTGCAGGCGAACACCATGAATTGGATCAGCCATTTTTTGTATTGGCCACGCAAAATCCAATAGAACAAGAGGGAACATATCCTCTACCTGAAGCTCAATTAGACAGATTTATGTTCAATATTTTTCTCGATTACCCAACATATGATCAGGAAATTGAAATTGTAAAAAGCACCACTAGTGCAAATCAGGCTGAGATCAGTAAAGTAATTTCAAAAGAAGAAATTATAGAATTTCAAAAACTAATAAGTAAGGTTCCTGTAGCAGATAATGTAATTGAGTATGCGGTAAATTTGGTTCAGAAAACAAGACCCGGCACTGAAGTAGCTGCAGAAATTGCTAATAGTTACCTGGAATGGGGCGCCGGTCCAAGAGGATCTCAATATTTGATTACCGGAGCAAAGTTCAACTCATTGATAAATGGAAAATTCTCTCCTGATATAGAAGATGTGCAATCCATTGCAAAACCAGTATTAAGACATAGAATTCTTCGAAACTTCAAAGCTGAAGCTGAAAGCATCACGGTTGATTATATTATAGAACAACTTTTATAAAACTATTGCGGTTCTGGGTTCAAAGGTTTAGGATTTATGGGATTGAAATATCAATCGTGGCAATTAGCGTACAAATTGACCCTAAAAGTATGAAGGACATTTAGCTTTGGAAACCCTGAATTGGGAACCATATAACCTGAGGTATCAGTAGGAAATTTAATTGATTATTTTCAGATAAATTCCATCAACGTAGGTCTGATACTGAAGCAGATCCAATGACGCAGGGCCCCCCATGGGATTTCCATTAAAACTGAATGAGGAATTGCAACATTTGTGTATCATAAAAAGACCTGAATCATCAACAATAATCGGATCACAATCAGCATGAGGATCAAAGGTACATGCACGCTCGAAAGCCCTGTAAATTCCATTTCCTTCATGATAAACAATAATACCTTTATAGCCAGCACTTTCACCTGGTTCTATATAAATGTATCCTCCCAAATTTCTCAAATCCTGATATTGTATCAGGTTAAGATTCAAATCCTGGTTGACGAAAGCAAAAGGAATTATTTCATCAGGGGTCTCTTCATTGCATGAGGAAAATGCAAAAACTGAAAATAGAATAAAGAAAATAGTCCTGTACATCATTACTTTAGCACTTATACTTATTTGTGGGTAGTATTTCATCTTCAGAATAAGCAAACCAGTTTCTGATTAATTTATTCCTATTTTATTAATTGTAAATTCTCTAAACTTTTGCGTTATACTAATTGACGTTTCTAATTCATCTTTTGATAAATAAATTTTTCTATCAGGATATCTTATTTGTACACTAAAACCATTCAATAGAATAGCGTTATCATATATATCTTCAGATATTTCAATTTTATCCGATAATAAATCCAATAAGTAAATCAGATTGTGAGATCGTTGAAATTCAATCTCATAGTATATGAGTAATGCTTTAAGATATTTTTCTGCAGCTTGTTGACAGTGAAAGGCTATTGTATCATAATAATCTGGAACGTGTATAAATATCAACTTGGCTGAACCAAAATCATGGTCTGCTTTTTCTATCCAATCTTTAATAAGATCGTTCATAAACAATTTTTGATGTTTTAATTGCTGAATTTATAAACGAATATTTTTTATCCTTTTCCCGATCAAACTCTTTGTTTGTATATACAAGTATATCAATTGGTATCATTGAACCAATCAATGATTTTTGTATATCAAAACTTCTATTTTGTGGAGGCAGGTCTGTATCTTTTATAATTAATAGATCTAAATCACTATCATTGTTCGGATTACCTGTTGCATAGGAGCCAAATAATATTATTTTATCAGGATTGAATTTTTTCGCAATCCTAAAAACTATATCTTTTATTTTAGTTGTCTCAATCATATTTTATTAAATATCCTATTGCAATTTAATATTCTTTTAACAATAATGCTGTTTTATTGTTTTTCTCGCACACTGACAGGTAACGTTCAATAAACACTTGTATTGCTAATTTACCGACTTGAATTGACGAAGAAAACGGATGTCATTTTCAGTGAACAGCCTGATATCATTGATTTGGTATTTCAGCATAGTAATACGTTCAATTCCCATACCAAATGCAAACCCTGTATATTCTTCAGGATCAATGTTGCAGTTTTTCAGTACATTAGGATCTACCATTCCACATCCGCCAATTTCTACCCAACCGGTATGCTTGCATATCTTGCATCCTTTCTGATCACAAATAAAGCAGGAAATATCCAGTTCAGCACTGGGTTCGGTAAATGGAAAAAATGAAGGCCTTAGCCTGATTTT
>DAOVVI010000133.1 GCA_030637245.1 Cyclobacteriaceae bacterium | reverse complement strand
GTTTTGATAGATTTTATCGATAATATCTCCACTCCTGCATATCCCATTGAATTTGCCAATAGCACTTACGAAATACTAACTGTAAATACGCATGCCGGAAATATTAAGGTGATTTCTGATCTAAAAGATTTGGTGAATTTGGAATCAACGCCCTTTAGTTCATGTGATGAAAAAGCGCCAAATGGTAGCCTGAAAGCAGACGTAAATGGAGATTCCGTTAATTATACTTTCCATTGGTTTAATGGAAATTTGGTGACCTCAACACCAGATTATATCGGACACAGGTATAATAACATTCCTGCCGGTGATTATACCTTACAAATATTTGATGGAAATAATGAACTTTTTGTGGAATCAATATCAGCAACAGTGCTTGATGAATCGAACCAGCAAAAAGATGTTATTTCCATAATTTCAACTATTCCTCAAACCAGTTGCAGTACAAGTCCGGAAAAGCAAACCGGCTCCATTGAAATAAATGTGAATGACGCTCAACTGGCCGATACATATTTAATTTCATGGTGGGAAGGTAGATTTGAAGATAATCAGGAATTGACAGATTTTCGAGACCTCTATAAAGCCGAAAAACTATTTGCCGGAGATTTTGAAGTTGCAGTTGAAAATCTGGGAAATGGATGTAAAGCATATTTGAAAGAAACCGTCATGGAAGAAAAGGTGGATTTGCAAATTACCCTATCCTCAACGGAAAACAATTTCTGTAAAAATGCATTCAATGGATCTGCATCTGTTTCTATTACTAATCCAAACAACCTTGATCCAAGATATTATTGGTTTTTTGCAAGTGATGAAATAGATACAGCAAAAGCCAGATTTACAGGTCAGGATTATGAAAATATCAAACATGGAAATTATAAAGTGTGGGTTATTAATTTGAATTCAGATTGTTTTGCTCTTGATTCAATAGTTGTGGAGCAAAATGAACTATATTCTGAAGCCTTTATTATACAAAAAAACGATACCCTATTTGCTAATGATGATCGGGCTAATTGGTTTAGAAATGATAGCTTTCTCCAAAAAACCGGATTGTATCTCATCCCGGAAGCGTCAGGTTTATACTACATCAGCATCAATAATGAATATGGATGTTTATCCACTTCGGAAAATATGTATTTTGGCATTACAGGATTGGAAGAATTGAATGAGGAAATTACACTATTTCCAAATCCATTTAACGAATTCATAAGAGTTTCAAATAGTAAGGGATTATTGGAATTTGTTAAAATATTTGATATGCAAGGTGCTTTGATCAGTGAAAACTATAATATAAAGAATAAGTTTATAGATATCTATTTAAGTGGTTCATCTAATGGAATTTATTTGATAAAAATTCGTAAAGATGGGAAATTGCTCACATGGAAAGTTGTGAAAAACTTATCAAAATAGGCTCTAATTCATTATTTTTAAACTTTTTGAACTGTAGATGTAATATCTGATTTGTCAGTCCGGCGCAGTAATAAGAGGAATTATGCTATGAAGAATTTGATTCTTTTAATTTGCTGTCTATGGTCATTTGCAGCATTTGCCCAGATCAGGAAAATACAATGGGCTTCCACCCTTAAATATCAATATAATCAATATCATGAAGTAGTTTATTCCGGTCAACAGGCTCTAGGCCCTCCAAATGCTTTTCCTCCCGGACATATAAATATAAATGCTTTTCGGCTATCCGGTGAGTCTGAATTTGGGATATTGAAGCTTGGGTTTGCAGTTCCCCAGCAAGTCCAACAAGTAATTATCATTGAAAATAACCAACCCGGTAGAATCGCTCAGGTAAAATTGATAGATGAGTTTGGCTTTAATTATATTATTTATCAACAGGAACCTCATAAGATTGCTGAAAAATTCAGATCGATGGTTTTGAGTCTTCCCAGGACGGACTACAATGTAAAATCTATAGAAATAAAACTTAATTCTATTCCCGCTCCCGGACATTGCCAGATAGACGCCGTTGGAATTCTTGACAGATCCACCCTTGCCGACGTCAGAAATATTCTTTTCGGGGCAAACTACAATGTGCGACAGGTCTTCACGTTTACAGCCCAAAAAGAAAATCTTTATGATAATATAAATTCCAGGTTTACAGAAGCAAAACCATTGGTTTCACATGATGGAAATACACTTTATTTTTCCAGACTTTTTCATCCTGATAACACAGGCGGTAAAGCTGATCCGCAGGATATTTATGTTGCGAAATTTATCAATGGGCAGTGGACTTCTGCAGAAAATATGGGATTCCCATTAAATGACAGGTTTGCCAATGGAGTTTGCTCCATATCGCCCGATGGCAATAAACTTTTAGTCATCAATGGCTATCATTCGGATGGTTCCATTACACCGGGAGTCTCCATTTCCACAAGAACAGCCATAGGTTGGGGAGCGCCTATGAGTCTGGATATCAACGATTTTGAAAACTACAGCGAATTCCAGGACTTCTTTCTTTCAGCCGATGAACGAGTAATAATTATGGCAGTGGAAAGACATAGTGGTTATGGTGATCAGGATCTTTATGTCAGTATAAAAATCGGCCCTAAAAGTTATTCAAGACCTGTAAATTTGGGACTCACCATAAACACCACCAAAGCTGAATTTGCTCCATTCCTCTCTCCGGATAATACCACACTATATTTTGCATCTGATGGTCATGGAGGTTATGGACAAAGTGATATTTTCAGAACCAAAAGACGGGATGAGTCATGGCAAAATTGGTCAGAACCACAAAATGTCGGACCCGCAGTGAACACATCCAGTTGGGAGGCCTATTTTAGTATAACAGCATCGGGAGATTATGCCTATTTTGTGTCATCAGAAGGCGACAGGAACGGACAGGAAAATATATACCGTATCCCATTGCTTCAGGATATCACGCCTGAATTACCAAATCCATTGATTGCTTTCCAGGGCAGGACATTCGATGCACATACCAATAAACCGATCAGCACAAATATCATTTTGGAAAACATTAGCGAACACAAACCATTCAGGGCAACATCAGATGACCTGACAGGAAATTTCCTATTTTATATTCCAAAGGAAAATTCTTATGAGTTTACTGTTAAAGCTCCGGGATATGTCACCTTTTTTGAAAAAGTCAGTCTGGAACCGTTTGACAAGGAAGACAAAATTTATCGAAATATTTACCTGACGCCCATAGAAACAAACCAGATATTTACCCTCAGCAACCTTCTGTTTGAAAGAAGCAAGCCTGTATTACTGGAAGATTCATATTTAGCGCTGGAAAAACTTATAGTTATACTCCTGGAAAATCCTAAACTTAAAATAGAATTAGCCGGTCATACGGATGGAATGGGATCTCAAAAGTCAAAGCAATCTCTTTCGTATCGAAGGGTCGAGAGAATCAAAGACTATCTTATGGAATTTGGTATAGATCGCAAGCGAATAGAAACTGTTGGCTACGGAGGGTCCAGACCTATCGCCCCAAACAACAACGAAGAAAACAGGGCTAAAAACCGGAGGGTCGAAATTCGGATTGTGGATATTGGCACTTAGGCCTAAATCAGTCGCTCCGACTGGTCGGAGTGACGATTATCTTTATGTTGGCAAACATAGGAAAATGACAGAGACAAATAATAATTCAAAAGGAATAATAATCGGAGAACTATCTAAAGTTGAAAATAATAGCTCAAGAATTTGTCGAATTTTGAGTATGTTTTTGACAATTTTATTGTAACCATGCTTATTGTTTCTCCAATGAAATTGTTTACTATAATTGGAGGGGATTAAATAGAAAATTTAAATAGCGGAATTAGAACTATCATTTTCTTTTCACTCTTTTTCATTTACTTAAACAATTTTTTTTAAGGCTAAAAGTCCAGCTAAACGGATCCTATACTCAGACGGGTGGATAAATTGCGATCTCTTCTAATTCTTCATTATAAGTGTATCTTTAAGATATAATTATCTGTTTCAGCAGTAATATCTAATTACAAACCTAAGCAAGCATGAAAACATTAATGTTCATTATTTCTTTAGCTATTGGTGGCCAAACTCAAGTTTTTGCCCAGGAAGATTCGGTTATCAAGGAAGAGAGGATATATAAGAAAGTAAATGGGTACGAGCTTAAAACGGATATGTTCTATTCAGCCGGTACGCAGGAAAAAGACAACAATCCGGCAATTGCCTTTTTCCATGGCGGTGGTTGGGTATTTGGCGATCCGTCTGAATTTCATGAGGCATGTAAGCGGTATGCCTTGAAAGGCTTTGTAACATTTTCATTCCAGTACAGGTTGTCGATAAATGAAGATGGGTCATATCCTCATCCGGATATCACACCGGTAGAGTCAGTTAAAGATGCCAGAACTGCCATCAGGTGGCTTAGAGAGAATGCGGAATCATTAAGGATTGATCCTGAAAAAATTGTGGTTGGCGGACAATCAGCGGGAGGGCAGTTGGTCTGGGCTACGGCATTATTTGATACTGTTAACGAAAATACGGATAACCTGAGTATCAGTACTGTACCGAATGCCATGTTGTTGTACTCAAGTTCGTACAACACCATGGAGGCCTGGATTGACATGTTACTTGGCGATAGGAGAGATCAGATATGGACGATATCCCCACATCATAATTTGAAAGAAAATACACCCCCTGCTATTGCTTTTCATGGGAAGAGCGATTGTATGGTTATATTTTATATCGTAATTCTCTTCCAGGAAAAAATGCGGGAACTGGGTAACCAATTTGAATTAGTAACCTTTGAAGATAGAAAACACTATCTGGGGGAAGGCAATAAAAAATATTCAAGGTATTTTGATGAAGAGATTCTTGATAGAACTGATGAATTTCTGAAGCGATTGGATTATATGCCTCAGGATGATTGATCATTTTCTTCCTATATTTTTATCCCGGGCCCGGGAGACTTTATTTGGGGGGAAATGTTTTTATTATATTAATTTACTGGTGCCCAACAAATTCTACCTTGGAGAAGGGAGATAGGGGTAAAGTAAAGAAAGATAATAGGTGCCTGTTTTGGCTGTTTTTTGGCAACGGGAAACAGGAATTAGAAAAATTTCAAAATCGTCCTTGCGAAGGAAGTTTTGGTGTTGTATGGCAAATTGCTTGATATTTTCAATGATATCGGAAATGAATTTCCGGATTGCTAATCCGGAATAGCCAGGGGACTTCAATTCTCTTCTCGAACAGAATTACCTTCCAATGTTTCTGATTTATGAATTGGATCTGTATTATCTTGATTGTTCATCAAAGCCTTCATAGAATGACGCTGTTGAAGATAATCAACCATTGAAAGGTTTTTATGGGCTTGCTTGAGCATATCAAAATAGTTCACCCTAGATTCCTTGTTAAAAATTGCCTCAGCTGGTTTGTTTGGTTGAGTTATTCTTTTCATGGAATTTTATTTAAAAGATAAATTAAATTACTTTTTTAATGCTGCTTTAGTGAAAATATAGTCTGGTATCTCCTGATTAAATTTGATGCTTGTCATTTGAATTTCAGTTCCATCACCTTGTTTCAACATGTCCTTATAAATCACCTTCATTGGAAACCACTTTCCCTGCACTTTTTGCACATCAGACAATGTAGATCGTTTTAATAATTGACCGCTTTTCGCAAACAGGTCCTCTTTCAGCGGGACAAACCTTTCTGCGTCAATCCACATTTTACGAGAGTGATAAGCTACATCTTCTACAATAGCTTTTAATTCTAAAACAAAAGCGTTTCTACCATCTATTTCTTCCTGGCCAATAATTTCAGCTGCATACACATCCATCAGCTCT
>DAOVVI010000069.1 GCA_030637245.1 Cyclobacteriaceae bacterium | reverse complement strand
GTTCCCACAGGGTTTTCATAGTGTTTCAAATACTGCTTCAAATTTTCTTGCCTTATCCCGATAAAGCTTCATAAATTTTCCTTGTCTTTAAAACACTATGAAAATTTTGATGCGAATGAATTATTAGAGACCCCCTTAAATCATGGTATCGGAAACACCTTGGATTCAACACAGATGAATACGGTACCTGCTTCGAATGGAGACAGGCTGATGATGGGAAAAAGAAAGGTTTTAGCCAGTGGAGCCCTTTCAGTGAATCTACTAAATATTTTAATCCGTCCTCAAAAGAATTCATGATCAATTACCGGGTTGCTGACCTGGAATGGCTGGTGGAAAAGCTGAAAGAAGAAGGCGTAAAAGTTTTGGATGATATTGAAAGATTTGACTATGGAAAATTTGTTCATATTCTCGATCATGACGGGAATAAAATAGAACTTTTGGAACCTGGTGACGAAGTATTTGATGAAGGAGTTAAAGGCAGGACAAAGTAGCATTTAGTGTGCCTTTATTCCATCGAAAAAAATAGACTGTTGGTCGTATTTTATCCCTTCGAACTATATTCAAATTAGAGAATATAAAAAATAGTTTTTACTTTCGCTGAAAAGTAATACCACTCTATGAATGATTTTTTAGGTAACTTTTTTTTAGTTGCAGCTGGCGCATTTTTTGGTGGCGCTTTTGCAGGCGTCTTAATTGTATATCTGATTAAAAAAAACTTCTTCACACCAAAGCTCTATTTTAAAAATATTCAGATTGTCCCAACAAAGGGCGATGTGACCGGCAACAAGTTTAAATGGGGTGGCCTTATTTTTACAGGTGATTTATGCAACGATTCAAACTATTGGGCGTACAATGTGAGAATTCAGGATATTTATGCTGAATTCCTCCCAAAATTCAGAGTGAGATTATTGAGCAAAATACCATTGAGACTTGCCACTGATCTGCCTAGACTTGAAAATTATAAATATTTTCAGAGGAATTCTCAACTTCAAAATATAAGACCAGGTGATAAAATAAGGACTTCCATCCGGATATTGACCAGGAAAGAAATATCACTTGCAGACTATAAACAATTGATCAAAGAGCTAAAAATAATTCAGATCAGAACAAGATTAATTTATGAAAATTCTTCCGGATTTAAGTCCGGCACTTATTTCTGGCTTGATTTTCAATATTCCAGATATATAAATTTGTTTGGAAATGGATTCTTAAATAATAAACAATGGAAGAATGGGATAAATGATGGTAGGAGTAAATTAATTGTTAAAAGTAAAATTATAGAAATCAAAACTGAACCATTTTAGTCATACCTAAACTGGGTGATTCAGGGGAGATGAGAAGCCCGCCTGCCGGCGAGGCAGGTGCTAAGAGATTGAGAATAAAAAGTTTACAAAAAACGCAGGAATACCCATAGGGTCTTTCGAGTATTTTTGTAAGTCTTTTTAACTCAAAACATTAGTGCTTATCACTTCTTTGAATCGCTCAATTTAGGTCAAATTCTAAAACACTATTCATGTAGGATTTTATTAAAAGATGATTATTTCACATAATACTTTTTCTATATATTTGCATCTCTAAACGAAACAGCCAACCTGCCTTGAAAGAAAATCATCAAACTGAGAATTTTATGGAAATTGTAAAAAAGGCTTTTTTCATCTTGATTTTGTTTTCATCAATTGCGAATAAAAACCAGGCTTCTTCCCTGAGTTTGGACAGTATGCATTTCTCGTCTTATGACAGCCTTGCACATTGTATTTATCAGTCCCTTGACAACCAGAATTTGAGCTTTGAAACATTTTCTTATGCCTGCCAGGGCTATTGGCATCTATTCTCAGAAGACGCCATAAAAAAGAAAAATATTCTTACAATTATTGATTTTAATAAATCATCTACCGAAAAGAGACTATTTATTATCGATCTTAAAAAACAAAAAATTATTCATGAAAGCCTGGTAGCGCATGGCAAAAATTCCGGTTGGGATATTCCCGAATCATTTTCAAATGTCATCAATTCAAAAAAGAGCAGCCTTGGATTCTTCCTTACAGCGGAGACCTACACCGGTAAGCATGGTTTATCGCTAAAATTAGATGGCCTGGAAAAAGACATCAATGACAATGCACGAAAAAGATATATCGTAATTCATAGTGCAGATTATGTAAGTAATCAATTTATTAATAAAGTTGGACGTCTTGGACGAAGTTTTGGCTGCCCTACCCTCCCTTCAGAAAACTATAATAAGGTTATTGATTTAATTAAAAATAAATCCCTGATCTTTATATATTCGAATCAAAAAGAGTATTTTTCGAAATCGGAATATTTATAAATTCAGGCAACCGGTTTTTTGAATGACTAATCAGTGATTCAAGTACACTAAATAATTACAACCTAGATTATTAAACATACCAATCCATGAAATTCTTAAATAAATTATTGGTTCTCCTAATTCCATTATTACTATCTTATTGTGCTCAAAAAACAATCCCCTACAGCTATAATACTAGTGACAAATTACAGCCTGTAGTGGAAGAAAAACTCGTTGAGCTCGAAGAAGAACCTGAAGACATTTTTACGAATTTTTCTGTTGACAGTATAAAAGTATATGTGAAAGCAATCATTGACTCAGTTAATGAAAACGAACTATATCAAATAAATGGAGAATACATTTTTTCTAAAAACGTGTTGCCGGAAATGTACAACAAGAATGGATTCATCCTTAACTGGCACAATGAAAAAAATAGATTAGATGCTTTAGAATGTCTTAAAATGTCATGGACGGATGGATTAAATCCAGTGGACTATCATTTTGAAAAAATACAATCGCTTAGAGAAGATATCTTAAATAATACGTTTTTGGATTATCATGAAATCGCCCTTCTTGATATCCTGCTAACAGATGGTTTATTACTTTATTCATACCATTTGATAAAAGGTAAAATTAATCCGAATACACTTGACATAAACTGGAATTTTTCCAGCAGGGCAATTCCTGAAAGCCCCACAAAACTTTTTCTCGATGCATGTGATAAAAATGCTGTCATGGAAACTGTTTATAAATTCAGACCTCAATATGCTCCCTATCCACAATTTGTAAATGAAATGATCAGGTATCAAATGATCAAAGACAATGGAGGCTGGGAAAAAGTAAATGTGAGTAACGTAATCAAACCTAATGAATTCAGTAATGAATTGTCATCCATAAGAAAGAGACTCTTTGTGACCGGTGACATAGAATTTGAAGAAAGCATTATGGATTCATTATATAACGAAGATATGGTCAATGCGATTAAAAAATTTCAAAATCGTCATGGCTTAAATCCTGATGGGGTTATTGGCAAGAATACGATAGAAGCCCTAAATAGGCCTATTGACCAAAAAATTGACCTTATCAAAATAAATATGGAAAGAGCCCGCTGGATATTAAATGATCTTGGCGATGATATGGTTTTAGTGAATATTGCGAATTTTAAATTATTCTATTTTCAGGACAGTGTGAGGGTCCATGAGACTAAGGTAATGACAGGCTCTTATTACCATCAAACGCCCATTTTCAAATCAAAAATAATATATTTGGTGTTTAATCCAACCTGGACAGTCCCCTACTCCATTGCTTCTAAAGAAATACTTCCAAAACTCAAGAAAGATCCAAACTATCTTTCTACCCGAAACATAACCCTATTAACGCGCGCTGGAAAAGCAATTCCGCAAAGCAGCGTTGACTGGTCTCAGGTTTCACAATCAAATTTCGCTTATACCCTCAGGCAAGAACCAGGGCCTGGAAATGCACTGGGACAAGTCAAGTTTATATTTCCAAACAAATATTCCGTATATCTCCATGATACTCCATCCAAATATTTGTTCGTCAAGGAAGAAAGAGCCTTCAGTCATGGATGTATAAGAGTGCAGAATCCTCTTGATTTGGCAGAAGTACTGCTCAACGATGAAAAATGGAATAAAGAGAAAATACAGGAAATTCTTGATCAAAAGAAAGAAAAGATTGTCAACTTAAAAAAACCGCTTGATGTGTTACTTCTCTACTGGACAAGTGGATTCCTGGAAAATAAAGATGCTTTTTTTATAAAGGATGTTTATGATAGAGACCAAAAAATTCTAGCAGGTCTTCAAAATAATGACTGGGAAAAACTCATGAAAGAATATTATCAGATAATTCAAAAAGACGCCAGTTTGAATTGAATGTTGTTTAGCAAACATAAGCATGTTGCTGTGCGTAAATGCTGGGTGCTAGGTTCTGGGTGCTGGTAGTAAAATACTGACAAAAAAACTTCACTAATAGTATCCATTAAACTTAAGGTTGAAGTGTAATTCTATTCTTTTCAAAGTAAATCCAATACCCGTTTCAAGCGTATTGTATCAATTTCATTTTTAATAGGTGATTCATGAAGATATTCCAATCTCACATTATTAACCATGGAAACCAAATCTCCATTTTGTAATTCATTGTTAAAAAATACCTTTAGCATAATTGCCGTTTTAATTGAAATTGCTTTCACTCTTTTGGTAAATTTTGACCCACGGGCCGGATGAATATGCAGATACGTATCTGCTTCTTTTCCAAGAAGTAATGTCCATTCCGATCCATCTCTTATCTTCAATTTCCTGTACTTTTTTGGAACCGCTAAAACATATTTATAATAATCATCTTTATAAAAGTTGCTATTTGATTTCAAAAGATCCGCAATATCATCCGTGATTTCCTGTGGATCCATATCTCCATAGTAAAGGTCTATCATGGAATTACCCACCTTTTTCATAGCGATATTCAATTCATCTATAGAAAATTTTTTCTCTTTAGATATTTCAATGAATTCAAGAATTATTTGCCGGTGATGTTTAAGGCCGTTAAATAAAAATGGAGGAGGAAGCTGAAAATTAAATTCCATTTTCGACTTCAATGAAAGGTTAAAAACGGGACGTCAAAATGATTTATTTTCTCTTTAAAACTTTGAATCAATTTTTCATTCTTAATGTAAGCCAATTTTCGAATCATTACGCCTTTAATACGATCATGAAATTTTGAGACTATTTCATAGTAAATCTCCATGTCCTTTTGTCCGTTGTCGCCGACAAGTATGAATTTTTTTTCAGGATAGAAACGCAATAGAAATTCGATGCTTTTTTGCTTATGGTTGTGGTGTACTTTCCCCGAAGAGATCAAATCTCTCAGCCCTTTCTTCAAATTTTGTAAAAAGAAAACACCCTTTTGCAATTCATTGATACTGAAAAAATCAACAAGAAAATCATATAAATTCCACTCACTGTTTGAAACATAGAAAAAATCCCTTGGAGCAGATGTGTCATTCATATCTTTGATATACGCATGCCAGTTTTTGACAAATGGAATAGTTTTCCTGGTATAGGCATTTCGGAAAAGTTGTAAGACAATTTTCCTGATCAATCGTGTGCTATGTGAAACCAACAAGGTATCGTCAATATCAGAAATCACGCCTGTCTCATGATGATCAGAAAGGTAGAATTCGCTTGCAAAACGCTTATCATTTCTTTTCCAGTAAAGTTCATACGGATACCAACCGGATTCCTTAAGACCATGGATAACTTCACAGGTAAAAAAACCTTTTTTATTGGTTCGTACCCGCTTTGTAGTTCCATTGATTGTGACATCTATCGCGGTCATTTTTAAAGGCTTGGCTCTGAAGCGTCGAATCGTTTGTTTTAGGTTTCTGCGCCTTCCGTGGTGGGGATGCACATCACGAACCTTGTGTTTTTCAAAAGCATGGCCGGAAATAATGACACGGTCACTGTTTGCAATGCCCCGGTATCCAACTATTTTTGATTCCACAAATTGAAATTAGGAAAATGATCAATGAATGGGAAATATATGGCTTAAAATGATCGTTAATCTAAAATTAGATAAGATTTCTATTGAAGTGAAAGGTTAAAAATGAAGATTTATAATTATTTCAAAATTTTAACAGAATTCAATTAAACCTTTGAGTTGATTTTTTATCTAAATATCCGTACCGTTATACGGTTTTAAATTTTTTAAATGAAGAAAAACTACTTTTTACTCAT
Organism: Cyclobacteriaceae bacterium; assembly: GCA_030637245.1. GTDB lineage: Bacteria > Bacteroidota > Bacteroidia > Cytophagales > Cyclobacteriaceae > JAAUQL01. Next base: position 1,473 of record DAOVVI010000069.1, on the reverse strand, counting down.
TTTCATTTTTAGTATTGCCACGCTCAATTTTTCACTTCACGCCCAAAATGTGAGCACTGAAGGTAAAGACTTTTGGCTGGGATTTATGGAAAATCATGAAACTTCTCAAATTGATCTGGAAATTTTTATTAGTTCAGCGGATACAACAGAAGGAATCGTTGAAATGCCTTACTATAATTGGTCAACCCCATTTGTTACCTATCCCGGGATCACAGCTAAAATAACAGTTCCTACCAGTTATGCGATGAATCGCGGAAGTGGATTAATTGTCAATAAAGGTATTCATATTTCTGCAGAAAATAATGTTAGCGTATATGCGCTAAACAAAAGGTCCTTTAGTTCCGATGCGACTGTCATTCTCCCTTCCATTTCTTTGGGAAAAGAATACATGGCTATGGCGCACATGGAATCTAATGGAGGCGGTCCTTCATTATTTTCTGAAATTTTAATAGTAGCCATATCCGATCAGACCGAATTACAAATAACTCCAAGTGTATTGACAACTGATGGGAATCTGGCCAATCTTCCATTTCAAATTACCCTAAATGAAGGTCAAACATATCAATTGCAATCAAATTATGATTTGACAGGGACTAAAGTTGAGACTATCAATTCTGAACTGGGCGATTGTAAAAACTTTGCAATCTTTGGCGGTAATGAATGGACAAGGATTGGTGGTTGCAATGGCGCTCAGGACAATCTTTATGAGCAAATGTTTCCTGTAAATACCTGGGGAAAAGAGTTTATCTCCATTCCATATAAAACGAGGATTGGTGGAGATATTATAAAAATTTTAGCAGCTGAAGATTCAACCTCCTTTCAAATAAACGGCGGCAATAAATATCTATTGAACGCAGGTAAATTCAAGAGTATTTTACTTAGTAGTACGGCATTTATCAAATCGGATAAGCCAATTTCCATCGGACAGTTTAGCCGTAGTCAATCCTGTGACGGTGTAGAGGCAGATCCATTCTTTATCATGTTGAGCCCTGTTGAACAGCGTTTGAAAAAAGTCACATTCAATGCATTGGAAATCCATGTCGTTGACCGGTATTATCTGAATATAATTGTACCCACAATCGGAGTTGATAAAACATTTTTAAATGGGAGTAATATATCCGGTATGCTTAATCCTGTTGCCGGCAACCCTGATTTTTCATATGCACAAATCGATATTGAAGAAGGAAACCATACATTGGAATGTGACGATGGATTTATTGCATATGTTTATGGATACGGTCGTATCGAGTCGTTTGGCTATGCAACCGGAGTAAGCCTCCAAAATCTGAATTTGAAAATTGAATCCGGTGAGCCGGGTTCTGATCTTACCATAAAAAAAGACAGTACTTGCATTGGGGATCCGGTAGAGTTTTCTGTTGATGCAGATTCAAGCTTCATTTTCTTTGACTGGGATTTTGGCGATGGAAATTATGCATCCGGGAAAACCGTTGTTCACAGCTTTGATCACGATGG
>DAOVVI010000206.1 GCA_030637245.1 Cyclobacteriaceae bacterium | reverse complement strand
TTCACCGGAACACAAAGTCGGTTTTGTAGATCATATTAACAGCACCATTTCTCAGTTCGAAGATAAATATGGAGTGACATATGAAGTATCATTTTCCAAGCAAAAATTATATACGGACACCATTGCGGTTGATCTGGAAAATGAGCCGTTTAGAAATGACGACGGGAGCCTGCTATTCCGACCAGCGGGTCATGGAGCATTAATTGCAAATTTAAATGAAATTGACGCCGATATTATTTTCGTAAAAAATATTGACAATGTTGTTCCTGATAAGTTGAAAGAAGATACCATTGCATTTAAAAAAGCATTGGCAGGTATTCTATTGAGGTATCAGAAAAAACTTTTTGATTACTTAAAAATACTGGAAGACGTAGTTAATACTACAGAAGCGGAAGAAATGTTGACTTTTCTAAAAGATGAATTGCATATAAAAAATTTACCCGAATTGGCTGCCCTCGGTGATAAGGTTAATTTTCTAAAACAAAAATTCAACCGCCCTCTGCGAATTTGCGGGATGGTGAAAAATGAAGGTGAACCTGGTGGAGGGCCATTTTTTACGGAAAATAACGACAGCACGCAGTCTTTGCAGATTGTTGAATCATCTCAAATTGACCTTAGGGATGAGCATCAAACATCTATTGCAAATGCCGCCACCCACTTTAATCCGGTGGACCTGGTTTGTGGAGTGAAAAATTATAAAGGAGAAAAGTTTGATCTGACCAAATATGTCGATCCAAAAACCGGATTTATTTCACAAAAATCAAAAGATGGCCGTGAGTTAAAAGCACAGGAACTGCCCGGATTGTGGAATGGCGCCATGTCGGACTGGAACACATTATTTGTGGAAGTACCTATAAGCACATTCAATCCGGTGAAGACAGTAAATGACTTGTTAAGGCCCCAGCATCAATAAATTGTAAATATATTTTCATTCATAACCAGTAAATGCTTCCTGTTTTTCAATAGTATTTATTCAGGAATTAACTATTATTACATATAATTAGTGCACATGACCACAACCTCATGAGAATTTTTAAGGTTACACTTGTATTTTCGATACTATTTTTTTCTTCTTTTTGTATCGCACAAAAGATATCATACGTTCCGCCGGAATTCAGATTATCCACCGAATGGACACTTGATGTAAATCCGGATAACCCACACCCCGAATACCCCAGGCCAGGCATGACAAGACCGGAATGGAAAAGTTTAAATGGTAGGTGGCATTTTGCCAAAACCAGAAAAGAAGAAAGTCAGCCAGAAGTATTTGACAGGGAAATTATTGTACCATTTCCTGTAGAATCAGCACTTTCGGGTATTTATCAAAGTGTAGGGCCGGAAGATAAGATATGGTATAAACGCACTTTTTTTATCCCTGAAAGCTGGTCAGGCAGATTTATACTATTGAATTTCGGCGCTTCTGACTGGGAAACAACTGTATATATCAATGAAACGGAAATAGGAAAACATCGTGGCGGATACGATCCATTTTCTTTTGATATATCATCTTACCTGGATGAGCGCGGCGTACAGGAAATTGTCATTTCTGTTTGGGATCCGACAGACACCTATCATCAACCACGTGGAAAACAGAAGATAGATCCGAAAGGGATCTGGTACACACCGGTATCCGGAATTTGGCAAACTGTATGGATCGAACCAGTAAATCTATCGTCCATTGAATCGCTGAAATGTACCCCGGATATTGATAATTCTACAATAAAAATAAATGCTAATCTGCATAATCCATTACATAATGACTCAATCCGTGCAACAGTCTCTTTCAATAAACAAGTAAAAACTACCAACATTTTCCAATACGATCAAACCGCAGATATCGTCCTCTCCAGCCAAAAACTCTGGTCCCCTGATCACCCGAATTTATATGACATACAGCTTGACCTTATCAGAAATGGGAAGATAATTGATAGAATTCAGTCCTATTTTGGCATGAGAAAAATAAGTGTTGATGAAGATAAGGCTGGAATCAGGCGCCTTTTTCTTAACAACAAACCAATTTTCCAATATGGCCTTCTTGATCAGGGGTGGTGGCCGGACGGATTATATACTGCCCCAACCGATGAAGCCTTAAAATCAGATATTCAAAAAACTAAAGATATGGGCTTTAACCTGATCCGAAAACATGTGAAAGTGGAGCCCGACCGATGGTACACCTATTGCGATCAGATTGGAATGATTGTGTGGCAGGATATGCCAAATAGTGATAAAAATGCTGAATGGAAAGGGCCAAGCGGTATTGATGGAGTTGAAATAGAAAGAGAGTTTATTTCTGAGGCACAATATAAAATTGAATTTGAGGCGATTATTAACAGTATTTATAACCATCCCTCGATTGTAAAATGGATTCCTTTTAATGAGGGCTGGGGACAGTTTAAAACCACAGAAATATATGATTGGGTAGTCACTTTGGATTCTTCACGACTTATTGGCGGCCCGAGTGGCGGCAATTTTTTCCCTGTCGGAGATACGCGGGATTATCATAAATACCCCGGGCCTGAAATGCCGCCTGAGGATAATGACAGAGCACTCATCCTGGGTGAATTTGGCGGACTTGGATTACCGGTAGATAAACATTTATGGCAAAAAGATAAAAACTGGGGATACCGCAATCTCAAAAGTCAAAAAGATCTTACAATATCATACCTGGAGCTGATTGAAAAATTACAGCCTCTAATCAATGATGGATTAGCCGGGGCAATTTACACTCAAACAACCGATGTAGAAGGAGAAGTAAATGGCACCATGACCTATGATCGCAAAGTCATAAAACTAAAAAGCAAAAAAATAAAAAAAGCACACGAAGAGCTTTTTAAATATTTTGAGGAGGTTGTAAATTAACATTTCTAAATTTTATACTTTACTTTAGCAGTTAGTCCTATACTTTTTAAAATATTCTATATATTTAAAATCTGATTTTTTTATTTATACACTTAAATTCCAAAACCATCGAAACCATTAATAAGAATCGCCTGTTTATCGTCAGTTCCCTGGCTTTAATTACTACTTCAGTTTCATTTGCCATTCGTGCCCAGCTTGAAACCGTTTTTATTTCTGAATTTGAACTATCCAGCCAGGACTTAGGAACGGCCTTCGCTCCGGTCTTTCTGGGGCTAACCATCACCATGATCATTGGCGGAGCACTGGTCGATCACTTCGGTATGAAGCGGATAGTATGGGCGGCATTTATTTTTCATTTGGCTGGGATTACAATTACCATGCTGGCATTTGATTTCTGGTCATTATTCTTTGGATCATTGGCAATTGGTATTGGCAACGGTATGGTAGAAGCTGCATGTAATCCTTTGGTGGCTACTATGTACAGCGAAAGCAAAACAAAAATGTTGAACAGGTTCCATATTTGGTTTCCTGGTGGAATTGTAATCGGAAGCCTCCTTGGCTATCTGCTGATCGAAAATTTGAACCTCCCCTGGCAAATTTTGGTAGCTTGCATGTATATTCCCACAATTTTATATGGCATTTTACTTGTAGGTCAAAAATTCCCTAAAACAGAACGGGTACAAATGGGTATTTCCACAATTGGTATGTGGAAAGCACTAGTAACTCCCTTGTTTATTTTCATGGCTTTTTGTATGATCTTAACAGCCACAACCGAAATTGGCACCAATCAACGAATATCCTCTCTACTGGAAGAAACTGGCGTTTCAGCCATATTGGTTTTAGCCTTCATCAATGGGATTATGGCTATAGGAAGAGGTTTTGCCGGACAAGTTGTAAAAAAATTAACTACGGCAGGAATGTTACTTTTTTCTGCAGTTTTTGCTACCATAGGACTTATCTGGCTTAGCTACTCCAACGGTAATACCACATTTTTAGCAGCCGGTGTTTTTGCGATAGGTGTATGCTATTTTTGGCCAACTATGCTTGGATTTGTTTCAGAAAAAATTCCTGAAAGTGGCGCCCTGGGCTTAAGCGTATTAGGAGGTATAGGTAATTTTGGTATTTCTATCGCCCTGCCGATTATTGGTATCTTCATGGATATGGATTCATCCGGAGCCGATACCTTGCGATATATAGCAGTACTTCCGGCCATCTTGATTGGCGCTTTTCTATTTTTGAATATCTATATCAGGAAAAGTAATTCATAACGCCCAAAAGGGCAAGTCAGAAGACTGAAGCCGGAAGGAAGGACAGACACATGATGCCTTAAACTTTTAGCCATTAACCTTATGCTTGACGGTCACGATTTTCCTCCCCCTCCGAGTCCTCTACGAGTGACTCGGAGGAACCCGAACTACCAAGGCTTCATGAAGATAACTATTGCCAAAACATCCATAATTGCGCCTACAAATCAAATGCATTATTGTTTACTTCTTCTCTTTCAATCCGGCATTTCGGTAGCTCCGAGTCCCTTATCAGGTGACTTGGAGCGGGAGAGATAGAAAGTTTCATGGAAAAAAAATGCTTTTTTACTGGTTTTTTAATCGTGGGTTGCAGTTAAACATCCGATGTTTTTGGAAACATCGGGTGCTCGATTGCAGGGTGATTTTGTGCCGAACCTGCCTACCGGGATGGAGCGACCTGTTTGAGCCCCTGCCTCGCCGGCAGGCGGGCGAAGTGGGATTGCGCGCGAGTGGCGACAGCCAGCCCGGGCACCCAAATTATAAAATTATTGATTCTACCCCTACATTTTCACTTGAGGCAACAATTAGGTAGTACTCTTCATATCATAGCTAAACGAGGCAGAATGCTTATCACATCCAATTATTTTGCAAATTCAGGCATCACCCTGGGATCAATGCCCCAGATAAGTGGCATTAAGAACCATAAAGCCAGAACAATAATAAAAGCAGTAGATCAGTAACGCCGTTAGATTTTGAATGTTTCATGGTAGCTCCTATTGTTATTTATTCCCGGCTAATGTCTGTTCGGAATCGGCAGTGTCGGAATGAGGAAAAATGCCGTCCATTTCATCAAGCTCCTCTTGCTTTATATGATGCTTTTCATGCACAGGTCGGATCAACGCATTACAGATAAAACCTAAACA
>DAOVVI010000420.1 GCA_030637245.1 Cyclobacteriaceae bacterium | reverse complement strand
TCATTTCTTTGGCCCGCTTAGTGAAATTTGCTGTTGACAAATTCACATAATTAATTCCGGCAATAAAAAGTATTAAGAGCGCGACGACGGAAATAATATAAATATATTTCATCCGCCCAAAGCCCAGGTAGGAACTAGTAATAGGCAAAATACCCATGACAAAATTCCCTTTTAGATTATATGGTTGATACTTATTAAAATAGCCGGCAATTTTGGACTTGAAACCTGGTATGTTTGCATTTTCACTTGTAAGGATATAAGAAGGGTCTGACCAATTCCAATCATTGTAGTGACTTTGCGGGATGGGCAATATGAAATCAAAAATCAGATGTGATTTACCGGTTTGTTCAAAGACTCCTGTAACTGTGTAGTTTTCATTATTGTTTAAAGTGAGAATTTTCCCAGTTGGATCTTCCACTCCAAAATACTTTAAAGCAATTTCTTTTTTGATTACGACTGAAGATCTATTGGTTAAAGCTGAATTTCTATCTCCAAATATGAATGGATAAGAAAAAATGGAAAAGAAACTCGTATCAACCAGATTTACATTTTGTTCAATAAATGATTGTTGTCTGTTTTTTTTATCTCTGTATTGAAAAGAACATGTCATTTTATTACTCAACCTGACAATACGCGTAAAATAGGAGATTTCCGAAAATTCATTAGCTAATAAAACAGGTAATATATAAGGGACATTTGGATCTTTGATATCAGTAGGGTGTCTGATAGTAAGTTGATAAATACGATCCTTATTTTTTAGCGATTCATCGAAGCTTAATTCATCATTTATCCATAAAAAGATGATAATAAAACCGGCCAATCCAATGGTAAGACCAATCAAATTGATAAAAGTGTGTAGTCTGTAGCTGACTAAATTTCTAAAGGCGATAAGAAGATAATTCCTGATCATTGTACATTGACTTATATAATGTTTTCTTATAAAAAAAGGTGGTAATTAATTGGTCTAAAAGTGCCTGTCCATAAACTCAGTGTCTGATTCAGAAAGTTCGCTATCAAGCCTCGCCTTCCTTAGTACGAAGTACGGCGGACAAGGGCTTACGCAGCTCGAAAAATGTGAGTCCCGATTTTTCGGGATGACCATTTTGAGAGCAAGCCTGCCTCGCCGGCAGGCGGGTGTAACACAGATAGCGGACTTTATGGACAGACACTAAATAGAAACAATTTCTACTATTCAACAAAAGTGCCAAATTATAATTTGCTATGTATCAATAACTTATAGTTATAGGTTTATAGAGCAGTGTCGGATATTCCGACAGTAGTGCACGAAAATGAACCAACATAAGGCTCAGCTAATTTATAAAAGGTATTATGTGTAAAGAAATTAAGCTAATTTTTCGTCAACTAAAAAGATGAAAACCATTGAAGTTTTTGAGATTAATCCAGGACTCTCATCTTGTTGAAATTCAGTTTAAAACTCCTGGGATTGAAGGACCTTTTTCGAGTTTTGTTTATATTTATATCTTTTTAGAACCAGTAATGCGTCTTTTCGAAATTTTTATACCATGATTACGAAAAATATTTTTTACCTCTTTATTGCTATCCTACTTTTTTCCTGTATAGAATCCGTAGAGATTTCACAATGGCGGGGCCCAAACAGGGATGGGAAATATCCTGAAAAAGATCTTTTAAGACAATGGCCTGAAACCGGACCGGATTTATTATGGTTTTTCGAAGGTTTGGGTGAAGGACATGGTAATGTTGGTATTGGTAAAGACAAACTTTTTGTCTGTGGTATGCCTGATACTATTGGAGTACTATATTCTTTCAATCTGAATGGAGATTTATTATGGAAGAAGGAATATGGCCTGGAATGGTATAAAAACTACACAGGTTCCAGGTCAACGCCAACGGTTGTTGGAGATTTGGTGTATTTTGAAAGTGGGCAAGGTGTGGTATTCTGCTATGATGGAAATTCCGGGGATCTAATTTGGTCAGTGGATCTTCTTCGAAAATTTAATGCAGAAAACATCCAATGGGGAATGGCCGAATCTTTGCTAGTGGATGGGAATACTATCTATTGCACCCCGGGTGGCCCAGAAAATAATGTTGTTGCGCTGAATCGGTTTAACGGAGAAACAATATGGACAAGTATAGGTAATCGTCAACCTTCTGCCTATTGCTCACCCATTTTAGTTGAACATAACAATACCCGATTAATCGTTACAATGACGGCTGAATCCATCATTGGATTGGATGCAGGAACGGGTGAGTTTTATTGGAGTATTGAGCAACAACAAGGCAATAAAATTCATGCAAATTCCCCTGTGTATCATAAAGGAAAAATATTGTGTTCCAGCAGTTCTTCCAAATCAAAGCATGGCGGAACAGTACAAATTCAGCTTTCTGATGATGGGAAAAAGGCTGATGTTAGATGGAGAAGAGAAAAAATTACCAATTTAATGAGTGGCTTTATCCTAAATGATGGCTTCATTTTCGGATCACTATATAATAAATCGGATTGGTATTGTCTGAACTGGGAAACCGGTGAAACTGAGTATAGTTCAAAAGCTTTATATAGTGGAGTAATTGTATATGCAGACGGATTATTTTATTGCTACAGCCATAGAGGAGAGATGGCATTGGCAGAAGCCGATCACAAAGAATTTCACTTAATTAGTTCATTTAATGTACCATTGGGAACCAAGCAACATTGGGCACATCCGGTAATAAATAATGGCAGATTGTACATCCGTCATGGCAATGCTTTAATGGCCTATGATATTGCTCAAAAATAAATTTTTTAGATATTTTCATTTAATATATTATATCAGTTTTCAACTTTATCAAAGTTCAAAACTTTGACAAAGTTATCGGTCGCAGGATTAACGAAGTGACCCTACAACCGATAGAACCATAAATTATAAATTGTGAACCTGTGATTAATTGCCTTTTTAAATATCAATTTCAACCTGGTTTTTGTAGAGATCTTCCAGGCTTTCCCGTTTTCGTATCAATTTGGCTTTTCCATCAATGATCATGACTTCTGCCGGTCTTAGTCTTGAATTGTAATTGGAAGCCATCATAAATCCATAGGCTCCGGCATTTTTAATGGCGATAATATCTCCTTCATGTACTTCGTCTAATTTCCGGTCAAGACCAAAAGTATCTGTT
>DAOVVI010000014.1 GCA_030637245.1 Cyclobacteriaceae bacterium | reverse complement strand
TCCTTATTTTTCTACAAAAAATTATAGAATGCAAACAAAACAAGATAATACATTGATTTCGGAGCCATTTCTGTATTAAAATGAAATGACTAGTTTGTCTATTCAATTGGAGGCTCAACATGCCGTAACACCGGATTCGTGTCAAGCATACTGTGTTGGTTAAGTCTCAGAAATTTTATTCCTGACAAAGAAAAAATTGTGTAGAGAAGAGCTTATTTGTATAATTTTTTAATGAAGTCAGGGGCGAAAGAAACCTTGCTTGGACTGGATAAATCATGCTTGATACGTCACCAGAATTAATAAATATAAAAGGAAGGAGATTTTGGAGAATAAATAAAAAGTGAATCCAAATTGCATAAAACAGAAAAGGTGTTACATATATTAATAAATGTAACGCCTTAATTTTTTATGTGAACCTGGAGGGATTCGAACCCCCAACCTCCTGATCCGTAATCAGGTGCACTATCCAGTTATGCTACAGGTCCCGAATGTTAAAAAATGTTAAATTTCTTAAACGGTCGCAAATTTAGGGAATTAAATACCGTTATAAAAGAAATTCTTGTTTACGGTCATGTAAAAAATACTATCTTTGCCGCATTAAAAAATTTTTTATGATTGCATATAAAAAAAGGATAAAATATTCAGTTTTAATTTTAGCATTTGTTTTTTCTTCCATCATGGCCTTTGGACAGGAAGCTACCCCAAAAAATAACAAAGCAAACCGAACCAGCAAACTTATTCAGGAGAAAGCAGGACGCCCTGATATTCCTGGCGATTTGATGATCGAATTCGGCTTTAACTGGGTGCAGGAGCATCCTCCCGGAATAGGTTTTAATACTACAAGTAGCAGGACATTCAATGCCTACTACCTTTACGAAAAGAATATTGGTGAATCAGCCTTTTCTATTCATCCCGGTATTGGTATTGGAACGGAGAAATATGCATTTGTACAGGATTTAACACTTGGACACGGTTTTGATAGCCTGGGAAATAAAGAAGTTCAATTTGTATCTTTAGATAGTATTTATGGCATTGGCACTTCGTATAAAAAAAGTCAAATCAATCCGAATTATGTAGATATACCAATAGAAATCCGTTGGAGGTCAAGAAAATATGATCCTAAAAGATCACTTAAAGTAACGCTGGGTGGTAAAGTTGGTTTTTTATTCGACAGCAAAACTAAGGTGAAATACACTGAAGATGGAGAAGCAAAAAAAACAAAGCAAAAGGAAAAATTTGAATTGAGTACGATCCGTTACGGAGCGTTCGCTAAAATTGGATTTGGTGGATTCAGCGCTTATTATTATTACAGCATATCAGACTTATTCAAAAAAGATAAAGGCCCGCTGGGTACTACGATGTATCCGATGACTTTCGGAATATCCTATTCGCTTTTCTAAAGAAAAAATATAAACGAACAAAAGCAAAAGACAGCTCCTAAAAGAACCCCGGCATATACTTGCAATGGTGAATGAGTGTTGAGCGAAAGTCTTGAATGTACTATGAGGCCGGCAATTATAAGTAATATTGCCAGCACAATGGCGAAGTGATGAATTGGATAAGCCATGCCTAAGGCCAATATAAATCCGATTGTACCGCCTATTCCTGCTCCATGAGCACTAATTTTCCAAAAAATCGTAACTATAGTTAAAATAAAAAGTAAAACTGCAGTTGTTGAAAAAACTAAAAAAATCATGTTATTGATACTCAATTTTGCATAAAACAAATATGCAGAGATTCCATAAAAACAAGTCACAAAAAGAAATGGAGTAATCCGTTGTTTTTTATCAACCAGGTTAAGGTCGGTAATAAAATTGGAAAGCCGCAACGTACCGATACTTATTACCGGAATAATGAAGGTTACAATGAATATAATTGATAATACCTGCAATAATGATTCTTTTTGTAGCGGTTGCATCATTGATGAGGCAAAGAGTATGATAAACAAAAATAAATATGAAGGCATTAATAAAGGATGGAATACCAATGATATGATGTATGCAAATCTATCTCTCACTATAATTCTTTTCTTAGTCTTGCAACTGGTATATTAAGTTGTTCCCTGTATTTTGCAACGGTTCTACGGGCTATATTGTATCCTTTTTGGTTTAGTAACTTTTCTAATTTATCATCTGAAAGAGGTTTTTTCTTATCTTCTTTGTTAATTAATTCTTTAAGGTGATGTTTTACCTCCCGGCTACTTACATCTTCGCCGGATTCGGTAGTTATACCTTCGGAAAAGAAATATTTCAACGGATAAATGCCAAATTCAGTTTGGATGGATTTGCTGTTTGCAACCCTTGAAACTGTTGAAATATCCATGTTTATTTGATTGGCAATATCCTTCAGTATCATCGGTCGAAGTTTGCTTTCATCACCGGTAAAAAAGAAATTATATTGGAAATTGATAATTGAACGCATTGTATTTAGCAAAGTCTGCTGCCTTTGCTTTATTGCATCTATAAACCATTTTGCTGCATCCAGTTTTTGCTTCACAAAAGTGGCCGTTTCCCGCAGTTTTTTATCTTTTTTCTTCGATTTATCATAGGTATCCATCATTTCTGAGTAGGATCTTGATATTTTTAATTCGGGCGCGTTCCTGGAATTGAGTGTAAGTTCTAATTTCCCATTATTATTTGCGAGCAGAAAATCAGGGATTAAGTATTGGGTTTTTACCAATTCTCCGGAAGATCCGCCTGGTTTTGGGTTGAGTTTTGTAATGAGATTTATAGTTGCCTTTAACTCTTCTTCATCAGTTAAATTGAGTTTCTTAATGATCTTATCAAAGTGCTTTTTTGTAAAGTCAGTAAAACAATTTTCGATTATTTCTATCGCTAATTCTGCTTCTGGAGAATGATCTATTTTTCTCTCAAGTTGTAGCAACAAACATTCCTGAAGATTTCTGGCGGCAATTCCCGGAGGATCGAAAGATTGGATTTTCCTTAATATTTCCTCTATTTCATCAATATCGGTCTCAATATTCATACTAAAAGCCAGATCATTGATTATGGCTTCCAATTCTCTTCTTATGTAACCATCATTTTCAATGCTGCCAATGAGTTGTTCACCGATTTTTTCTTGTCGTTCATCCAAGCCCAGGAAATTAAGCTGTGTAATGAGCTGATCGTTGAGTGTGGAAGAGGTGGTTATTGGTATTTCTCTGTCCTCCTCGTCTGGATTTCTACCATCACCTTGCATTTTATAACCACTGTAATCGTCTTGAAGATAATCCTCAAAACTTATATCTTCTTCGTTTGTCTCAACTTTTTCTTCAAATTCATCCGTCTGTTCAGCCTGTTCTTCAGGTTCTTCACGCCCCTCCTCCAGGGCAGGGTTTGATTCTAATTCCTCCTCGACCCTGGTATCCAGTTCAACAGTTGGAATCTGAAGCAATTTTATGAACTGTATCTGCTGTGGAGATAGTTTCTGACTTAACGATTGAATTAATCCTAGCTTTTGCATTGTGGGTTAATCATAAACATAATTTTATCAAATTTAATACAATTACTTGATTCTTTAAACAAAGATTTGGGTGAGTCAAATCCATTTCAATAAACCGTGTATAAAACGTATAGGTTCAATTCTTTTATTAAATTTGCGCTTCTTTTTAGATTTCTAAAATTATCTGAGTGAAAATGGCTAAGCGAGCAAAAATAAAAGATTTGTTATTGAACCCTAAGTTTGGGGCAGAAACAAACGTGAAAGGATGGGTAAGAACAAAAAGAGGGAACAAGAATATAGCTTTTATTGCCATAAATGATGGCTCCACCATACATAATATTCAGGCTGTTGCCGATCTGGAAAAAGTTGATGAAACACTTATAAAGTTGGTAACAACGGGAGCATGTATTTCAGTAACAGGCGAAATAGTTGAATCGCAAGGGAAAGGGCAATCAGTGGATTTATTGGTTTCTGAATTGGTGGTTCTCGGCGAAGCTAGCGCGGAGGAATATCCTTTGCAACCTAAAAAGCATTCCTTGGAGTTTCTGAGAGAAATAGCTCATTTAAGACCTAGGACAAATACTTTTGGAGCCATATTCAGGGTGAGACATGCAATGATTTTTGCTGTACATAAATTTTTTAATGAAAAAGGATTTTATAACCTGCATACCCCCATTATTACAGGTTCTGATGCTGAAGGCGCCGGAGAAATGTTCAGGGTTACTACTCTTGATTCTGAAAATCCTCCAAAAACAGAAGAAGGGAAAGTGGATTTTTCAAGAGATTTTTTTGGTCACGAAACGAATTTAACAGTTTCCGGTCAACTTGAAGGAGAGTTAGCGGCTCTCGCACTTTCAGACATATATACCTTTGGCCCGACATTTAGAGCCGAAAACTCTAATACATCCCGGCATCTCGCGGAATTTTGGATGATAGAACCCGAAATGGCCTTCTATGATTTGAATGACAATATGGACCTGGCAGAGGAATTTTTGAAGTATTTAGCTAAGTATGCAATGGAACACTGCATGGAAGATTTGGATTTCCTGAATACTAGACTTCTTGATGAAGAAAAGAATCTGAAGCAGGAAGAACGAAGCGAGCTTTCGCTAATTGAAAGATTGCAATTTGTGGTTGACAATGATTTTGAGCAGGTTTCATATACAGAGGCCATCGATATTTTGAAAAATTCCAAACCGAACAAAAGGAAACGATTCAAATACTTGATCAATGAGTGGGGAATAGACCTACAATCAGAGCATGAGCGTTTTTTAGTTGAAAAGCACTTTAAAAAGCCTGTAGTATTGTATAATTATCCCAAAAACATTAAAGCATTTTATATGCGACAAAATGATGATGGAAAGACCGTAAGAGCCATGGATATTTTATTTCCTGGGATTGGAGAAATCGTTGGAGGGTCCCAAAGAGAAGAGCGTTATAATGTTTTAAAAACTCGGATTGATGAAATGGATATTCCTGAGGAAAGCATGTGGTGGTATTTGGAAACCAGAAAATTTGGCACAGCTCCTCACAGTGGATTTGGATTGGGTTTTGAAAGATGGATGATTTTTGTGACAGGAATGAAAAATATCAGAGATGTTATTCCATTTCCAAGGACGCCGGGAAGCGCTGAATTTTAATCTATCAGGAAGAAGTGATATTACTTACGGAACTTGAATGCTTTGTTGTAGCGTGAAATTGGATCTTTTATAATTAAAAGATAATACCCGGAATGAAATTCCTTGACATTGATTTTATAGGTATCGGAATTCACAACATCTAGTTCAAACTTAAGTTTATTGCCGATAATATTATATATCTCAAATTGAACATCCTTCAACTGGGAATTTTTTAATTTAATGTTCAAATAATCAATTGTCGGATTTGGATATAATTCAACGTCTGTTTCTATTTGAAGGCTTTCTTTCTTTAGTTTTGGTAATTCGCTTTTATTGCCATCAATTGAATTGTCCTGACCATAAGACGTTTGAATGAAAATTAATAAAAAAAAGGTAGCTAAGTAAAATTTCATTATCCCATAAACTATATTTTATATGCTTGTTCAATACAAAAATCAAGCCACTTTATGTTGGTTTGATAAGGTTATAAATTATTAAACGCAAAGGTACACACATTGTTTAAAGAATGATTAAATGAGCCATAAAAAAAGTTGTCAAATACAATTGGACATAAATTTGACAAAAAATAAAATGCAAATCGGGGCTTCTGAACTTATGGAAAAGTTACTGATCATATTTGTTAAAAACCCGAAAATAGGGAAAGTAAAGTCTAGGTTGGCAAAATCAATTGGTGATAGGAAAGCGCTATCGGTATATAAAAAGTTGCTAAGAAGGACAAAAGAACATGTAATTGATCTCGAAATTGATAAGCGTGTGTGCTATTCGGAGATGATTGATCAGGAGGACCTATGGGAGAATAGCAAATTTCAAAAGTCCTTACAACAGGGAGATGATCTGGGAGTAAGGATGTATAATGCAATTAAAGATGCTTCAAAGGATCCTTATCATAAAATTTGTCTTATTGGATCTGATATAATGGAATTGACAGATGAGATAATAATAAAGGCATTTAGTCTGCTTGATGAACACGACATTATTCTCGGGCCATCATTTGACGGCGGGTACTATTTAATTGGAATGAAATCACCGGTGAAAGAATTATTCTTAAATAAAAAATGGAGTACTGGAGTAGTTTTAGCAGAAACCGTCAATGAAATCAAAAAATTGAAATTGACTTATGCTTTATTGCCCACCCTCAATGATATTGATGAGATCGAAGATTTAAGTGATAGTGACAGAGATTACCTCCTTTCTTAAACAAGTAGTTCCATGTCTCTGACTAAAATTCGACGGCGATCGAAATTGATGATATTTTTTTCTTTAAGTTCGTTTAAAATAGTTGTAACGGTCTGCCGGCTTGTTCCGGTTAGGGAAGCAATGTCCTTATGGGTCAGGTAATTTTTCATCATGGTTTCAAACCCAACTTTCTTTCCTTTTTCATTTGCCCAATCTCTTAAGAATTCTACAATCCTTGTCCTGGAATCCTTGAAAACCAATGATTCAATTTTTCTTTCCATTTTCTTTATTCTGAGGCCAAGTAGCTTATAGATCTTCAGATTTAGCGCTTTATTATGAGCCATGAGCTCTTTCATATCATCAATGTCCATAGGACAAATAGAAGTCGTGTCGTCCATGGCCTGAGCAAAATCAGTTCTTTTTTCCTGGCCAATTAGTCCTAATTCACCAAAAATCTCACCGGCAGAAAGAATTGCCTTTGTAACTTCGCGACCGTCTTCAGTATAACTCCCGATTTTTACCCTTCCTTCAGCAATAAGATAAATGTGATCTGATTGCTCATCTTCAAAATAAATGAAAGCGTCTTTTTTATATTTATGAAATGAGTGTTTCTCTTGCATGGACGGCACTTTGTGCGGACAAAGAATATTATAAAGATCAATATCTTCGAAGTACCAAATGTTGCTTTGATTGTTCATAATTGGTTTAATTTAATCTTGCTACAAGTAAAGTTAATAACTTATCAACTAATAAATAAATAGCTTTTTAAATTGTTTGGCATTTTCATAGACGCATTTGAGCTTTTAATGTTTTTGATTTTAATTATCGTAATGTCTTATAAAATACAATGCTTTATATTTTCCAACAAAATAATGGAATTTGCTCGAGTATTTCAATTTAAATATTCAATATATTTTCAGCGATTATTATAATTTTTTGTAGCGTATTTTGAGGGATGATAAGAGCAACTATGATTCATTGTAAAAGCAGATCATTATCATGCTAAAAAGTGACGATAATCATATTTTGATATTTCGTATTTAAAGAATTTTGTAGTCCCATTTAAGAGATATATTTCAATCTAATTTATTATGAAAGCAACACACATTGAGCACTTGGGTATTGCAGTAGCAAATCTCGAAGAGTCTATCAAGTACTATGAGGAAGTATTAGGGTTTAAGTGTTATTCGATCGAAGAAGTAAAAGACCAAAAGGTGAAAACAGCCTTTTTTAAAGTAGGTCAAACCAAGATTGAATTGCTGGAATCTACATCACCAGACGGACCAATTGGAAAGTTTATTGAAAAAAAAGGACAGGGAATTCATCATATGGCTTTTGCTGTAGAAGGGCTACAGGAAACGCTTGATGAAGTTAAAGAAAAAGGAGTGAAGTTGATTGATGAGAAACCAAGACAGGGTGCAGAAGGGCTTAACATTGCTTTCTTGCATCCAAAGTCCACGCATGGTGTTTTAACAGAATTATGTGAAGATCCGAATAAATAAAAAATAACCATTAGGTTAGATATGAAAAATCAAGACAGAATTAACGAACTAATAGAAAAACGGGGCATGGCACGCCTCGGTGGTGGAGAGAAAAGAATTGATTCTCAACACAAAAAAGGAAAGTTTACTGCCAGAGAGCGAATCGAAATACTTCTGGATGAAGACAGTTTTGAGGAGTACGATATGTTCGTAATGCACAGGACTAAGTCATTTGGGATGGATAAACAACAATTCCTTTCAGATGGCGTCGTAACTGGTCATGGCACTATTGATGGCCGAATTGTTTATGTTTTTGCTCAGGACTTTACGGTATTTGGCGGGTCACTTTCAGAAACATTCGCCAATAAGATTTGCAAAATAATGGATCAAGCCATGAAAGTAGGGGCTCCGGTAATAGGCTTGAATGATAGCGGTGGAGCGAGAATCCAGGAAGGAGTTCGAAGTTTGGCGGGATATGCAGAAATTTTCCAACGGAATATCATGGCGAGTGGAGTAATTCCACAAATTTCGGCAATTTATGGGCCATGCGCAGGAGGAGCAGTTTATTCGCCTGCATTGACTGACTTTATCATAATGAGAGATAAAGCAAGTTATATGTTTCTGACCGGGCCAAAAGTTGTGAAAACGGTTACCGGAGAAGAAATTTCAACCGAAGATCTTGGTGGAGCAAATGTGCATTCAACTAAATCCGGTGTATCTCATTTTCTTGTGGACAATGAAGAGGAAGGAATGCTGCTCATTAGAAAACTATTGAGTTATTTGCCTTCAAACAACCTGGAAGAACCCCCTGTTATTGAGAACAATGATCCAATCGACAGGCTTGAAAACTCATTAAATGAAATTATCCCTGAGAACCCAAATAAACCTTATGATGTTACAGATGTAATTCATTCTATAGCGGATGAAAATGAATTTTTTGAAATTCAGCGAAATTACGCCAAGAATATAGTCATTGGTTTCGCCAGATTCAATGGCGCCTCAGTCGGCATTGTAGCCAATCAGCCTAATTATTTGGCAGGGGTTCTTGATATAAACGCTTCTATAAAAGCCGCACGTTTTGTACGATTTTGTGACGCCTTCAATATTTCCATTGTAACGCTTGTGGACGTTCCTGGATTCTTACCCGGTAGTAGTCAGGAGCTTGGAGGTATTATAATTCATGGAGCTAAGCTGCTTTTTGCTTATGGTGAGGCCACTGTGCCTAAGGTGACAATTACGCTTCGCAAATCATATGGCGGGGCGCATGATGTAATGAGTTGTAAGCAGTTGAGAGGAGATATAAATTATGCCTGGCCTACCGCAGAAATCGCAGTAATGGGAGCAAAAGGAGCCGTGGAAGTATTGGAAGGCAGAAATATCAGTGCGATAGAAGATGAAACTGAAAGATCGAAATACATCAAGGAGAAAGAATCTGAGTATGAAGAAAAATTTGCAAACCCATATCAGGCTGCAAAATATGGTTTCATTGATGATATTATTGAACCTCGTAATTCAAGGTTTAGGATAATAAGAGCACTGCAAACCTTATCGTCGAAGAAGGATTATAATCCTCCTAAGAAACATTCAAATATTCCATTATAAAGATAAGCGGTATGAATTTATTAGGAGAAGTAGTTTTCGATTTATCCAGGATTACATCAGAATATACAACACTTGCATTTGTTGGTTATGTGATTGTTTTCGTGGCGCTTATCACGCTCTATTTTGTTTTTCAATATATCCCCGTTTTGTTAACCTTTATAACAAAGAGGGAATTAAAAAGGAAATTAAAAAAGAAGGTTTTACAGGAAAAAGTAATTTATGATATTACAATTACAGGGGAAGTAGGTGCGGCTATAAGTACAGCATTGCATTTGTTTTTTAACGAAATGCATGATGACGAGAAAACAGTACTTACCATCAGAAAAATATCAAAAAGTTATTCGCCCTGGAGCTCAAAAATATATAATGTAACAAAAGGTCTTAATAGAAGATTTTAAATATGAAAAAGTTCAAATTCACTATTCGGGGAAACGAATATGAAGTACAAGTTAATTCGTTTGAAGATAACATTGCAGAAATCGATGTCAACGGTTCTATCTATCATGTGGAGCTCGCAGAGGAAGTAAAGACAACTAAAACCCCAAAGCTGGTCAGATCAAAACCTGTTCCAACCAAGGAAGAAAAACCAAAGCCCGCATCGGGATTGAATAAGGTTGAGGCCCCGCTTCCGGGCACTATTTTTAAAATTATTGCGAAAGAGGGAGATGATGTAAAAAAAGGACAGACGATTCTTATCCTGGAAGCAATGAAGATGGAGAACAACATTATGGCTGAAAAAGATGGTATAGTAAATAAAATTCTTGTTTCTGAGGGAGATTCAGTTTTGCAGGGAGATATTTTAGTAGAAATCGAATAATTTACTCATGAGAAAATTAGTAACAGTAATAGGAATCATTGCGATTCTTTCCACATTGTTCTCCTTCTTCATGGGTGGTAATACAGAAGAACATTCTGTGAATTCGTCAAATGAAATTACGAAAGTAGAATCCGTTAATCATACCATAGAGATAGCTCAGGAGAAAAGTGGAGTAGTTAGTGGTATTGAGACTTTTTTAAAATATACAGGATTTAAAAACGTCACAATAGGTCATGTCGTCATGATCATTATAGGGCTTATTTTTATTTTTCTGGCAATAAAATATGATTATGAACCGCTACTTCTGGTACCGATTGGTACCGGTATTTTAATTGGGAATATCCCTTTTGTGCTTGATGCAGGATTGCAGGTTGGTATTTATGAGGATGGCAGTGTATTGAGCTATTTGTATATGGGTGTGGTGAAAGGTGTATATCCTCCATTGATCTTTCTTGGCATTGGAGCCATGACAGATTTTTCGTCATTGATCAGTAATCCACGACTGGTATTACTTGGCGCTGCGGCTCAGATTGGTATATTTCTTACATTTTTAGGTGCACTTGCTTTGGGCTTTAGTTCGCCTGAAGCCGGGGCAATCGGAATCATTGGAGGTGCAGATGGGCCTACGGCCATTTTTTTGTCTTCCAAACTAGCTAATGGTATAAATATACTTGCAGACGGAACCACAGTAAAAAATCTGATTGGTCCGATTGCCATCGCAGCTTATTCTTATATGGCATTAGTGCCGGTGATTCAACCTCCTATTATGAAACTCTTAACCTCTGACAAGGAAAGAAAAATGAGAATGAAGCCACCAAGAGCTGTATCTAAACTTGAAAAGATCATGTTCCCAATAATTGGTTTATTATTGACCACATTTATTTCGCCAAGTGCATTACCACTTTTGGGTATGTTGTTCTTTGGAAATATTTTAAAGGAGTCGGGAGTGACTGAGAGGTTGGCAAATACAGCTAGAAATTCATTGATCGATATTGTAACCATACTTCTTGGCCTGACTGTGGGAGCTTCAACGCAAGCAGATGTATTCCTGACTTCAGAGTCAATGTTAATATTTATTTTGGGAGCGCTTTCATTTATGATAGCAACTGCAGGCGGATTAATTTTTGCCAAAGTAATGAATTTATTCCTGAAAGGTGATAAAAAGATAAATCCTCTTGTAGGGGCGGCTGGAGTATCTGCTGTGCCGGACAGTGCGAGAGTAGTACAGAATGAGGGTTTGAAAGCTGACCCTACAAATCACTTGCTAATGCATGCAATGGCACCAAACGTAGCAGGTGTGATTGGTTCTGCAGTTGCAGCAGGTATCTTATTGAGTTTTTTGGCTTAAAGGAGAGATTTCTTATATCATTTTAAAGGCTGGTTTTCAAGCCCATTTAATTGAATGGGGGAAAATGATCCAGGTAATCCACCAGTTTGTTTTTATAGTCCATTTTACAAACATAAACCTCTAAACCATTGGTGAGTGCAATGTATTCTGCATTATAATTTTGATTGTACGTAGAAAGCTGAACCATGGCATTTTGGTTTAATTTAATTTTTGCAGATTTACATTCGACTACCATAAATATTTTTCCAAGTCTGTTGTAAACAAGGACATCACTTCTCTTTTGCATTTTATTTACTTTCAATCCATCCTCAACTGAGATCAGTGATTTAGGATAATTAAGCTGATTAATAAAATAATGTATTAAATGTTGCCGAATCCATTCCTCCGGGGCAAGGATAATATACTTCTTTCTTATAATATCGAAAATGGAAACTTTCCCATTTTCATTC
>DAOVVI010000287.1 GCA_030637245.1 Cyclobacteriaceae bacterium | reverse complement strand
TTTTATAGTCCATTTTACAAACATAAACCTCTAAACCATTGGTGAGTGCAATGTATTCTGCATTATAATTTTGATTGTAAGTAGAAAGCTGAACCATGGCATTTTGGTTTAATTTAACTTTTGCAGATTTACATTCGACTACCATAAATATTTTTCCAAGTCTGTTGTAAACGAGGACATCACTTCTCTTTTGCATTTTATTTACTTTCAATCCATCCTCAACTGAGATCAATGATTTAGGATAATTAAGCTGATTAATGAAATAATGTATTAAATGTTGCCGAATCCATTCCTCCGGGGCAAGGATAATATACTTCTTTCTTATAATATCGAAAATGGAAACTTTCCCATTTTCATTCCTTAATTTGTACTTGAAAGGTGGAAATACTAATTCTTCCATGAAACAACATTAATAATCATGTGAAATTAATCTAATACTACTCATTTATAGCCTAATTTTATTGACTCTTGAAATTCAATTTATTTAATTGAAATGTATTTTAATAATAATAACTTATGATTGCTGAAAACTTTCAGCCCTGGTTTGTCCTCCTCGTAGTTTTTTTACTTTTCTTACTGATTTATAAGGAATATTTAAAGGCGTCGGTAAGTTT
Organism: Cyclobacteriaceae bacterium; assembly: GCA_030637245.1. GTDB lineage: Bacteria > Bacteroidota > Bacteroidia > Cytophagales > Cyclobacteriaceae > JAAUQL01. The sequence goes on along the minus strand of DAOVVI010000287.1, from coordinate 3,521 downwards.
TTTACTTGCTGTTTTACTTTTTTCCATAACCGGTATTCTTACACCTTCAGAAGTATTATCTGGATTTTCTAATGAATCTATTGCAAGCATTTTAATGTTAATTCTTATTACGACTGGATTAAGGAAAAATTTTCAATTGGAATATCTGTTTGATGCAGTTTTTAAAAAGGTTAATACCTATAGAGGATTTCTATTTAGAATGATGAGCCAGGTAGCGATCTTAAGTTCTATAATAAACAATACTCCAGTTGTTGCTTTAATGACGCCATATGTTGTGGAGTGGGGTAAGAAAAATAATATAGCCCCTTCAAGGTTGTTAATTCCTTTATCTTACGCTACAATCATGGGAGGTATGATAACGCTGATCGGGACTTCCACCACACTTGTTCTTAATGGGTTTTTACAGGATTTTGACCACCCATCATTACTTTTTGAAGATTTATTCATTATTGGTATATCAGTTACTGTATCTGGAATTTTATTCATTTTATTTGTAGGATATAAATTCCTTCCTGATCATAAAGATGTATTAAAAACCTATTCAGAAAACAAACGAGAATATATTGTAGAGACCCGTGTTTTACCTGATTCAAAGCTAATTGGTAAAAACCTGTTGAAAGCTGGTTTGCGGAACTTGAAAGGTGTATATCTGGTGGAATTACTAAGAGGTTCCAGGATGATTTCTCCTGTCGGGCCAAATGAAGTTTTGTCTGAAGGAGATATTCTTTTTTTTGCCGGAAATACGAAGGATATTGTTGATCTTATAAATTCAGATTTAGGGATTGAGCTTCCAACGACAGCCAGGTCATACGATAGCGATAAAGCTGAAATTGTTGAAGCGGTAATGAATAATTATTCCAGTTTGATTAATAAATCAGTTAAGCAGAGTGACTTTCGAAACAGGTACAATGCTGCCATTGTAGCGATACATAGAAATGGAAAGAAGGTTAGCGGTAGAATTGGTGATATTGTGTTACAAGCAGGCGATTTGCTGATGCTGTTTACCGGATCTGACTTTAGAGACAGGGTAGAAATATATCGGGATCTTTTTGTAGTTTCAAAACTCCAGAATATTGTAAAACCTGGAAATAAGAAATATTATGCTTTAGGACTTATGGCCATTTGTGCAATGATACTTTTGATTTTTAGCCAGATGACTTTATTTCCTGCTTTAATGATTATTCTGTGTATCATGATTGGCTTCAATCTCATAACCACTCAGGATGTAAAAAGAGAATTGGATTTAAACATGATCATTATACTGGTTTTCTCATTGGCTGTCGGTCAGGCGATCATTAAAACAGATGCAGGCAATATGGTTGCCATGAAAATCATAAACCTATTAGAGCCCTTTGGAAATATTTCCATATTATTAGGTTTATTGATCATAACCAATCTATTAGCTTCCTTTATAGGAAATGTTGGGGCTGTTTCAATTTCATTTCCTTTGGCATATGCTATAAGCAATAACTTAGGGATTGATGGCTATCCGTTTTTCCTGACAATTGCGTATGCAGCTTCAGCAGCATTTCTCACACCTATCAGTTATCAGACCAACCTGATTATTTATGGTCCTGGAGGGTATAAATTCAAGGATTTTTTTAGAATTGGTTTGCCGGTAAATATAGTTTATTTATCTGTTGCTATGGCAGTGATCATTTATCGTTACAGAGAGATACTCTTATAGCCTGATAAGGTATTAGAGTTCGATTTTGAAATCTCTATTTACAATTACTGGCGTCCGGGGAAAATTAAATTCATGCCCACCTGCCCTGCCTCGCCGGCAGGCGGGCGGCGAGGCAGGGGAAAATAGGGCTTTATATCCATGTTAGGTATTTTAACCAAAATCGAAAAAAGTACCCCCTGTGGATTAATATCATTATTTTTCATTGTAAACATCTGATTATCAACTTCAATCCCCCTAACCCCCCTGCCTACCGGCAAGGCAGGCTTCTCCAAGGGGGATTTAGTCGGATGACAGTAATTGTAAATAGAAATATCAATCTAATGATAATGAATTAACCGCCAGGATATTATTGTGCATAATCTCGTTTTATAATTCCTGATCATAGCATTTTGAGCAAAAAAAAGAGGCCGCAAAATACAGCCTCTCTTTATAAATTAAAATTTTATCGGATTCTATTAATCGGCTCGCCTAGAAGCCGCATACATTAGCTTTCTGGCATTTACATCTCTCATTTTCTCTTGTATATCAGCAACGATACCCATTTTGGTTTCATCATCAACTTTTATAGAAATTGTAATCTGATCTTTTTCATTTTCGGCCAATTTCCCTTTTTCTTCTTCGATAAACTGAATAATACCTTCAATTTCAATAAAAGCGTCATTAGCCTGAATTTTGGGTTCAGCCCCAAATTTCTTTGTATCAGTTGGCTTGCCAACATACAAATAGCTCACGAGTTTTTTCTGTTCAAGTTTCCTAAGCTGAGTGGCCTTTGGAATAGACTGCTTAACCATTATAGTTGATTCCCTCAACACTGTTGTTACCATAAAGAAAAAGAGTAACATAAAAATGATATCAGGAAGTGCAGCAGTTGGAATATCTTGGCTGGTCTTCGATTTTTTCTTAAATTTTGCCATTTTAATTTCCTCCTATTTTTGTAGGTTCTGCAATAGATATATTCATTGGGAAACCATCACGAGCTTTTTTGTATTTTTCATTCTCAGCAGGTTTCTTCCTGTCAAGACCTCTAAACTCATCGGCTGTTAACCCGATTCTTTCCCCATAAATCTCATAAAAAGCACCCTGTAATTCATCAAGAATTGCAATATAAATATCATAACTGGTTCCCCTATCAGCCTTAAACGAAACAACTGCCTCTTTCGGAAAATCAGATGAAGATTCACTTTGTTGAGAAAGTGCTTTCAATGATTGGGGAAGCGTATTGTAAAGATCCTGAGCGTCTTGATCTGCTTTTCCAAAATTCAAAATAAACTCTTTGACCATGGAGCGCAATTCAGTAACATCCGTAAGTGGCTCATCCTCAACCAAAATCCTGTCAGAAGAGTTCACAAGGATTTTAAAGATATTTCTTTGATTCTTGGTAATATCCGGAGGAGGCTCATTCGGATCAGCTTTAGGAGGTAGCGTAAGTGTTAATCCTTTGTCCGTTGCAATTGTAGTTGTTACAAGGAAAAAAACCAACAGCAAAAACGCAATATCCGCCATCGAGCTACTATTGATTGCAGGAAGTTTTCTGCCTGATCGTGCCATTACTTAAATATTTTAGAAATTTCTGTGTATAAAATGCCAACAATTGCAAATCCAAGAAGGGAATAGCACATTATTAACGTGCCACCAACTATTTTAGACAATTCCGGTCCGACATTAAATTGTGAATATTCCCTGGTGACTTCACTTCCGGATACAGCATAGGCTATAAAATAAAGGACTATAATAAAGAGGACTCCAACCCCTGATTTCAATAAGCTTTTCGGATCTCCTATTGCACTTATCAGCGGTAATAAAACTGCTGCAACAAAGGCAACTATTACCAAGG
>DAOVVI010000231.1 GCA_030637245.1 Cyclobacteriaceae bacterium | reverse complement strand
TACTTAATCAGAAAGTGTTCTTTGTTGGAACGGCCGCCAGTGAAGGACGGGTTAATATTTCTCCAAAAGGTATGGATACGTTTCGTGTTATTGATCCTATTAAAATTGTTTGGCTCAATTTGACGGGTAGCGGGAATGAAACAGCAGCTCATTTAATAAAAAATAATAGGATGACGATTATGTTCTGCGCCTTTGCAGAAAAGCCCATGATTTTGCGACTTTATGGAACAGCCAACATATATCATCCTCGAGATAAAGCATATCATAAATATGTAGATCTTTTTCCTAAAATTGCCGGGGCTCGTCAAATAATAGAAATGGAACTGGACCTGGTGCTAACATCTTGCGGATTTGCAGTTCCTTTTATGGACTTCAAAGAGGAAAGAACGCAACTAAAAGCCTGGGCTGAAAAACAGGGAGAAGAACGATTAGAAAAATATAGAAAGGAAAAAAATACGCTAAGCCTTGATGATTTTGAAACTAATATATTGGATGAATAATTACTCTCCTCCTTAGAGTCCCTTTCAGGATACTCTGAGGAGGATTAGAATAAATCAGGTTAAGCCTTCGCCATTTCTCGATTATACTTATTTCTATACTCGATAGGGGATAGGCCGGAATGTTTTCTAAATATATTCCGAAAAGCTTTTGTGTCATTATATCCTACCTTGTACATCACTTCACTTATATTATTAGTGGATGATTCCAGGTTCTTTTTTGCTGCTTCAATTTTTACACGTTGGATATATTCCAAGGGTGTATTGGCGGTAGCTTTTTTAAATCGTCGCACAAAATTTCTTCTGCTGATAGCCGCCATATTTGCCAGGTCTTCTACGCTAATCTTTTCTCCAAAATTATTTTCTATAAATAATTGGGCATTTTTAACAGGCTCATCCGTATGTTCTTTTTGACCTTTAAAAATCACAAATTGACTCTGATCATTTCTGTCAAAATCAATTTCAAACATTTTAGAACACCATATTGCTGTTTCTCTTCCACAATATTTTTCCACTAAATGCAGCAGTAAATTCAAGAACGAAAACGCCCCGCCACTGGAGTATATCCCATTGTCTTCACTAATAACTTTTTCCCCCAATAAATTTATCTGAGGATACATCATTTTAAAGGCATCGGCAGCAACCCAATGTGTGGCGCATGATTTTCCATTTAACAATCCCGTTTCAGCCAATAAGAATGCTCCGGTACATAAACTTGCTACCTCTGCATTATTTCTAATCCGTTGTTCCTTTATCCATGGAACAAAATCATAATTGTTTTTGATTTCTTTTTTCAGGTCGCCAGTTATGGAAGTAACGATGATCAGGTCTGTTTTTTCTATTTGATGAATCGTTTTAGTAGGATGAACATGAAATGCACCATTGTAAAGAGAAGTTTCCTGTTGTAATCCAACCAGGTCAATATGAAAATAGTCGTCCTTCTGTCGCCCTGTTCGAATTAAAAATTCATTGACCTTTCTAAATATTTTATAGGAACCTACTATAGAGCTTAATACAGCTTCTCCTACAGGAACAAGGATACTTACATGTTTCATAAAAAAAAGTTTGGACAAAAATAAAAAAATACTTTGGCACAAACAACCCTTAAAGATGTCGGAAATACACACCTTAAGTAAGGTATTTGAGACATATATTTGATGAAATAAATAGATTGCGTACCTGGAAGTGAACAAATAAACACAGAAAAAATGAAAATTATAAGAGTGACCTACACCGTGAAGCCCGAATATGTTGGACAAAATAAAACCAATATTGAGCAGGTAATGAAAGATTTAAAAGCTAAAAATAATTCGAATACGAAGTATGCTTCCTATTTGGAAGAAGATGGAGTAACCTTTATGCACTTTGCTCAATATCCTGATGAAGAAACAGCAAAGATTTTAAATGACATCCCTTCTTTTGCAAAATTCAGAAAAGAGCTCAAAGAAAGTGGTCCGGTTTCACCACCAAAGGCTGAGGACATGTCTTTGGTAGCTTCTGCTTTTGATTTATTTTAAGAAACTAATTATCAACCCTAAATATGTAAAAATGGATAACACAACAAACTCTCTAAACTGGTTCGAAATACCGGCTATCGATATCGATAGAAGTAAAAAATTCTATGAAGCAATTTTTGGTATTGAAATGGAAGACAATGTAATGGAAGGTGCTAAAATGGCCTTTTTCCCATGGGCCCAGGGCTCAGGAAAGGCCACAGGTGCGTTAGTTCAAGGAGAAAACCATAAACCAAGTATGGAAGGGACTATCGTTTATTTGAACGCTAATCCATCCATGGACAATGTAATCGATAAAGTAGAAGAAGAAGGGGGTAAAGTTCTGGTGCCAAAAATGAGTATTGGCGAGCATGGGCATATTGCCTTTATTATGGATACGGAAGGTAATAATATTGGAATACATTCTATCGAATAAGAATCTTGATCTGTTCAGACTGGATCACTTGAAATTATTAAAAAGTAAATAATTAATCACTTCCCGGATTGGATTCCGGGAAGTTAATTATACGAAATGAATTATTTTATCTTAACATCCGGAATATTCGCATCTCTTGCAACAATCGGACATTTTGCAATAGGCACTAAAGATTTTTTAAAACCTGTATTGAATTCGGACATTGATCAAATCCCCAGAAAAGTAATGCAGAGTTTGTTTCATTATATGTCAGTATTTATGGTGCTAACATCCGTAGTACTATTGGCCATTTCGATGGGCGAAAGCCTGATATTTGAAAATACCAATGATGTTGTGAAAATGATAGGGCTCAGTTATGCGGGTTTTGCATTCATACAATTCATAATTGCCTTGACTTCATCTATTAAAATGGGTGTGTTTAAATTATTTCAATGGGTTTTCTGGGCATTGATTGCTTCATTTTCATTGATGGGTGTTTATTGAAAATAGTTCATAATGTTTCCCCATTTTCCTCCTCAGCATTTCCTGGAAAGCCATATGCAAAGGAACTGAATGAAATCATTTTTATTGGCGTCTTATTCTTTTCATTTTATTAAAACGTATATTGTAACATATACGAATCTATGGAACTGAAACTAGCAGTATTAATTGATGGCGATAATATACCATCTGCTTATGTAAAGGAGATGATGGAGGAAATCGCCAAGTACGGAAATCCAACAATTAAACGAATTTATGGCGATTGGACCAAGCCGAATCTATCAAAGTGGAAGAACCTCCTCTTGGAAAATGCGATCACTCCCATTCAACAGTATGCCTATACGATTGGTAAGAATGCCACGGATTCTGCCATGATCATTGATGCCATGGATGTACTGTATTCCGGAAAGGTGAATGGGTTTTGCCTGGTGTCAAGTGATAGCGATTTTACGCGCCTGGCGATCAGGCTTCGGGAAGCAGGGATGCAAGTAATCGGAATTGGAGAGAAAAAAACACCAAATCCGTTTATCGTGGCTTGTGACAAGTTTATTTATATCGAAATTCTTAAAAATCAATTTGAGGTCAACGAATCGGACACCAGTGAACGCGAGACCATTGACAAAAGCACTATTGACCGCATTACACATAAGGAAATCAAACTCATATCTGTGACAATTTCTGACCTTGCCGATGAGGATGGTTGGGCGTATCTTGGAGATGTTGGCGGCCTCCTTCAAAAAAAACAACCCAATTTTGATTCAAGGAACTATGGTTTCCAAAAGTTGACCCCTTTGATCAAATCAATTAATAATTTTGAGATTGATGAGCGTGAAAATCAAAATGGTCGCGTCAAACTCGTTTACGTAAGAATCAAGGAACAGAAATTTTCGAAATCTAAGAAATAATAAAGGAAGCATCTTCTGGTCGCCTCATTGTCTCCGGAATGGGAATCTGTAATATTTGATAAGTGATCGCTCACCCCCCTGCATTATACTCCTGAGTAGGTTGATAATATTTGCACCTCTTACATCAATTCATTTATAAGCGTTTTTTCCTCATGAACTAATTTTGTATCATCGTATAAATTTTTAAATCATGAAAAATATTATGATTGGTTCAAAGCTATTTTTAGCTGTATTATTTATAACCATTGGCGCCTGCAATCCTTCCACCAAAAAACAGCAAAGGCCCAATGTGGTCATCATCTTTCTTGACGATTCCGGATATGGAGATTTCAGACCTTTTAGTCAGGAAGGCCTTCAAACGCCTCATGTTCAAACCTTAGCAGAAGAGGGCCGAGTATTCACTAATTTCCATGTGCCCCAGGCGATCTGTTCAGCATCAAGATCAGCTTTGATTTCAGGATGCTATCCCGGTCGCACGAAGGTCTTTGGCGCTCATGGCCCTAAAGCACGTGGACTGGAAACTACCTTTCCTACCATTGGTGAAATATTTAAAGCAGCAGGTTACAAAACTGCGATATTCGGGAAATGGCATTGCGGAGACCAACCGGACACCCGTCCTCATGCCCGTGGTTTTGACGAAACCTGTGGCCTTATGTATTCTAATGACATGTGGAAACATCACCCGGAAAATCCTGAGCATTGGGGCAAATATCCTCTTCAATTCTGGGAAAATGGAAAAGTTACTATTGAAGACGTGGGTGTTCCGGAACAAAAAATGCTTACCAAGTGGTACACCGAACATGCCGTTGATTTTATCAACCGTCATAAGGATGAACCTTTTTTATTATATGTACCGCATTCAATGCCTCATGTACCGATTTTTTGCAGTGACGAATTTGAAGGT
>DAOVVI010000049.1 GCA_030637245.1 Cyclobacteriaceae bacterium | reverse complement strand
TTTTCATAAGAACCAAATGAATCTGCATATTGTTTATTTACATTTATCATTTGAAATTCATCTTCACTATTACCGTTCAATTTGTTTCCGTCCCAGGTCTTATTTTCTTTGAAAGGAAATGTCAAATTGACCATAGGTACATTATTTTCAACCATTATTGCAGTTCTATCATCTTTTCTTGCAGTCCAGATTGAATCAATAACCCAAGGATCATTATCATTATATTTCTTAAGGCGTTGTATTTTGAATGAAATCCCGAATTCGAGGTTTTGAAAAGAATCCAATACACTTTCCTTTAGTAAATACTCAAATTCTGTGCTGTCGATAAAAGAATTATATCGAATACCATGTACCTGGTAAACTTTGTATGTCCCGGTTTTTAATGGGAAAAAATTGCTCCCCAAAATTTCAGGATCAAGGTCTTTGGTTTCTGAACAATGCAAGAAGACCATGGCAATTCCAACAAATAAAAATATATTTTTAATTACTTTGCTCATTCTGTCTAAAACTAGATAAAATCCAGCCACCTCCTATAATGTCAACTCCTTCATAAAATACAGCGGCCTGACCGGGTGCGATGGCATTCACTCCATTACCAAAAAATACTTTCATGGTATCTCCGGTCTGTTCAATAACGGCAGGATGTCCGGGATCATTGTATCTGACTTTTGTAATCGTTTCCATTCTCTCGGTAATTGATGTAAACTTTCCCATGATCAATTTATTTACATACATGCCGTCCCTAGCCAACTCATCAAATGTTCCTAACACGACCTTGTTTTTATCTTTCTGAATTTCAGTGACATATACTGGATATCCTAAAGCAACACCTAAGCCTTTCCTCTGACCGATGGTATAAAAAGGATAACCCTCATGATTGCCAACAACAGTGCCATCTTCCAAGACAAATTCACCTCCCTTCACTTCATCTTCAAGTCCTTTTACCCTTCTTTTAAGAAAACCCCGGTAATCATTATCCGGCACAAAGCAAATTTCATAGGATTCTGATTTTGTCACCAATTCAGTAAATCCTCGTTCTGCAGCCATATCATAGATTTGCTTTTTGGTTAATTCTCCCAGCGGAAAAATTGTTCTACCTAAACTTTCTTGAGATACGCCCCATAAAGCATAGGACTGATCCTTTAATTGATCAATACCTTTCGATATAATATACCTGTCATTCTCAAATCGTAACCTTGCATAGTGACCTGTGGCAATATAATCACAATCCAATTTATCAGCACGTTTTAATAATGCATCCCATTTAATATGTGTATTGCACAAAACACATGGATTTGGTGTACGTCCTGCAAGATATTCGTCAGTGAAATAATCGATGACAAAATCACCAAATTCATTCCTGATATCCAGGATATAGTGAGGAAAACCCAGCTTTACCGCAATGCTTCTTGCGTCATTTATGGAATCCAGGCTACAACATCCGGTCTCTTTTTTTGAAGCGCCAGAGGAAGCATAATCCCAGGTTTTCATTGTCATGCCTATCACCTCGTATCCTTGCTCATGGAGCAGGACGGCTGCAAGCGAACTATCGATCCCTCCGCTCATGGCTACCAGAACTCTTCCTTTTTTGCTCATTTGATTCTTTACATCTGATTAAATATTGCGAAACCAGCTTATTCGCACAGGCATTTAATCATTTTCTTGTGTATCTATAATTTGCTCCGGCCCTGCCTCGCCGGCAGGCGGGCATGCCGGTTTCATCAGGTTAAAAGCCTGACTTTTAAGATAATATATTTATAACTACTTGCTTTCTTTAAATAAAATGCAAAAATACCTGTAATTGTTTGAATTGAGAAAATATTGCAAGATTTATTCCGCTGATCTTTTGAAGTAAGTCTTTACACAATACATAATTATCAGACTTGTTCCTTTCGCGTATCAGCAAATAAAGTTTGAATAATATAGTACCTAAGCTGAAACCCGACCGTGTTAGGGAATTACCTAATTGTGTGTATAAGGTAGGAGATAATTGTAGATATTTGTGTGAATTAGAAATATTGGTAATTCATCATTTAAAGAGGTTTATAAACGAGGCAACATGTTTTCGCTATTTGCAATACTCATTCCATGCAGAAATATTTTTTCATAAAATCATTTTTATCAGGGCTATTGTTCCTGACATTTATTGGTTTGCTTATTCCAATACCAGACCCGCTATTTGACCATCCTTCTGCTACTGTATTGGAAAGCAGGGAAGGGCAATTGTTGGGAGCAAGAATAGCCACCGATGGACAATGGAGATTTCCTCCTTTAGACTCCTTACCGGATAATTACGTAAAATGTTTACTTGAATTCGAGGACAGGCACTTTTATCACCATCCCGGCATTAATCCTTTTTCTATCGCAAGAGCCGTCAGGCAAAATATAAAAGCAAAAAAGATTGTCAGTGGTGGCAGTACCATTACTATGCAAATATCCAGGATGGCCATGGGGAATAAGTCAAGAACCATCGCACAAAAGCTCATTGAGATGTGGTTGTCATTGCGAATTGAACTCAAGTATTCCAAAACTGAAATTCTTATGTTATATGCACATAATGCTCCTTTTGGTGGCAATGTAGTTGGAATATCGGCTGCTGCATGGAGATATTATGGTAGATCTCCGCATCATCTATCCTGGGCTGAAGCTGCTAATCTGGCTGTTTTACCAAATGCGCCAGGGTTGGCGTTTCCAGGGAAAAACGAAATTAAACTTTTAGGTAAAAGAAACCGGGTCCTGTCCGAATTGGCAAAAGATGCGATTATTGATAAAACTACCTATCGACTTTCTCTGGCTGAAGCCTTACCAAGTAAGCCAAAGAAATTGCCTGCAATTACACCCCATCTTTTAGACCGGTGCATAAAGGATGGGTTGGCTCAAAAAACTATAATTTCCACGATTGATAATAGTACACAAAATATTGTTAATGAAGTGGTTAATGCTCATTATATAATCTATAAGTTTAAGCATATTCATAATGCTGCCGCCATCGTAGCTGACATTGAATCCGGTGAAGTTCTGGCTTATGTGGGAAATGTAGCAACTGATAGAAAGATGGATCATGGGCAGCACGTAGATATTATTAACAGCAGGAGGAGTCCCGGTAGTTTGTTAAAGCCGATTTTATATGCTTTGACTATAGATCATGGATTGATCACGCCATATCAGCTCTTACCGGATATTCCTGTTTTCTATCAGGGATTTGCCCCTCAAAATTTTGATAAGCAGTTTAAAGGCGCAGTGCCGGCAAATCAGGCCTTGCGAAGTTCATTGAATGTTCCTTTTGTAAGCCTGCTAAAAGATTATGGTTATGAAAAATTTCATCATGAACTGAGCCATATGGGATTAAAAAGCCTGGATAAACCTGCTTCCCATTATGGATTATCCATCATTTTAGGTGGGGGTGAAGTGACTTTATGGGAAATGGCAGGTTTGTATGCCGGCATGGTAAGAAATCTTCAATCCTTTAACAGAAATAAAGGTGAAAATCGGTATCAAACCAATGATTTCAGACCACTCAGCTATGTTATATCAAATGACGACCCCGATGTAGTGAGAATAGCTGATAGCAGGATTAGCGCTTCAGCTACCTGGCATATGCTAAAAGCAATGCAGGAATTGAGAAGACCAGATGCCGAATCTAATTGGCAGCAATTTAGCAACAGCAAATCCATCGCCTGGAAAACCGGCACAAGCTATGGGCATAAGGACGCCTGGGCTGTTGGCTTAAATTCTAAATACGTGGTTGGCGTATGGATTGGAAATGCGGATGGAGAGGGTAGGCCCGACCTGGTTGGTGTATCGGCAGCAGCTCCGCTTATGTTCCGGATCTTTGAGACTTTGGATGGCGATGCCATATTTCAGATGCCTGTTGCAGATATGGCTTTGATGAAGATTTGCAAACAAAGTGGGAGTAAGGCAAGCAAAATATGCCCGGATACAGAGGTGTTGCCAATAGCTAAAAACGTTTCTTCAACGGCAGCATGTAATCATCATCAAATCATTCATTTGGATGAAACCAATACCTTCAAGGTCAATTCAATTTGTTATCCTATTCAAAAAATGAATATAGTACCATGGTTTATTTTGCCGCCTGCCCAAGCCTGGTACTACAAAAAATTTAATGCAAATTACGCTGAACCACCAGATTATCTGAGTGGATGCGCTCCTCAGGCAAATGAGATAATGGAAATGATTTATCCTAAAAAGTTTACGAAAGTATTTGTGCCGATAGAAATAGATGGCCAACAGGGTAAGGTGGTTTTTGAAGCAGCTCATAGAAATCCGGAGACTAAAGTGTTCTGGTTTTTAGATGATCAATATGTTGGGGAAACCAAACAGATTCACCAAATGGGATTATTCCCTTCAACAGGCCGTCACCAATTAAGCCTTGTAGATGATAAAGGAAGAGAATTGAGTGTGGTTTTTGAAGCAATCAATGACCGAAAATTCTAAAGAGCCTTAAAACAATTAATTCTTCGGGCTCTCAGCTATTTTGTTCCAACCGGAATCTCTTCGTTCATACCATATTCCATCCTCATCCTGCCTGAATAAATCCCCTTCTTCATCAGCATACATGTGATGAGGGGTGTTTCCTTCTTTAATAATTACCGGCTTTAATGGATCATTTCTTCGGGCAGTTTCAGTTCTAATGATTCCTTCACTTCGATTATTATAAATATTCTTCAGGTCTATTGGTTTTTCCTCAACTACATCATGGTCCACCATGACAGTCTGACCCTGGTAATAATACTGATTGTATGCCATTTGGTTCCACATACCATACCCTCCATAACCCATACCCATTCCATAGCCATACCCATAACCACCATATCCATATCCACCATATCCCATACCCATCATAGGACCACCATAACCAACACCTGCATAGAATTGTACATTTGAAGATCCTGAAGATTTTTTCTTAGCACCATAACCGTACGTCGAAGGTCTTGGTATGTATTTGTCTCCGAACCATGATTTATAGCGGTAACCAGTACCATAATAAACCACTCCATGATACAGAAAAGCTCCCAAATAACCTGCAGTATATCCAACATAAACGATTTCATCCGTAAAATCATAGATGTGTACAAACTTCATATTAAACACAGGACAACTTGGAGGAATTTTTCTCACATCATTAGGGAAATGATCTACTACAATCCATGGACCAGTTGCACTTTCTGAAGTAAACCAAATGGCTTGATCAACTGCATAATACAAAGAATCTGGTCCTTGAATCACACTTCCTCCTGTATTTACAGCATACGATAGTGCAGTCCCATCTATAGCTTCGAACTGAGGTGGTCCGTCGTATTCCAATAGCATTTTAGTTTTATACCGATCGACAACAGCTGTTTGCGGGATGCCGTTATCTAAGGCGGCACTCACAGATTCCGGAGTTCCCGGGACACTCAAGCGAACATGAGCAAAGGAAGAAGAGGGAGGAATGTCCTTGAAAATATCCGGCAAGTCTTCAGGTGCAACAGACGACCAGAGCCCGCGTTCGAGTTTTTTGGTCTTATACCATCGGCCAGATATTAAAATAAAATATGTATCAGAATAGGAGTCAAAAATGATCTCGTCGTTAGAGTTTGTCACACTAAACAAGTTTTCATATATCTGATTGATCTCCGGTTCTCCCATGGTTTGGATTAACTCGGCAGGTTCTTTTGTGACGATGAGTTTCGGCTGTTTTTCAGGCCCATTTTTATCCTCTGTATTGGATTTAACCTTAAGTTCTGTAGCCTTTTCAGCCAGTTGCCTTATATGACTAGGAGGAGTTTCTATTGGCTTCCAAGATCCGGTCGGGTCTGTTGAGGTGTACCACCAATTTCCTCCTTTAAGATAAAATTGCTGATCACTACTGCTTTTTACAATGAATTGGGGCGTATTCACTACATATTGATACAACTCAGACCCACTAATATTTGCTAAAATCGGGTCCCCGTCAATAAACACTAAGACAGCCGGCTCTTTTGAATAATATATTTTTGGAGGATTATTCCTCAGATCCTCGCTGTATTCATTGTTGATATTTATGGTCTGTATCTCTTCAAAAAATCGATGCAAATCGCTATTGAAATGCCAACCTTGTGATGCTTCTGCGATGAGTAATTGCAACCGTTCAATATTTTCAGCCTTAGCCTCCGGAAAATTGGCATTAACAACTTGAATATCTGTAAAATGCACTTCGTTGCTTTTAGTATCAGTTTGAACTTTGCATGTAAACCAAATGGCACCAAAAACTGGTAAATGTTCTCCGTCATACAAACTAAAAGCAGCTCTTGCATCAAGCCTGTTTCCTTCATAACGCTCAGGTTCAGGTTGATAAAAGGTGAGTGTAAAATCATCTAATTCAATTTGTTTTGGCCAATATGAAATTACGTCCTGCGCTTGAATATTTAGTGCCAGGAAAAAGAGAGAAAAAACAAAAATATTCTTCAACATAAAGCCTAAGGTTAATCGAAAACCAAACATATAACAAATAATTTTAGAAAGGTATTTTTTTACGATTGGCTTTTCTGATCCAGTCGTGGAGACTCATTTATTAACTAATTGATTCTAATGTTTCTGATTTTTTCGGATCTTTTGATTTGGGATGCAAAACGGGCAGCAGTATATTAAATTCACAATATTGACCAAGCTTTGTGTTTAAGGTTATCGTTCCTTGTATAGATTCAACAGCTTTTTTTGTTATGTATAATCCTAAACCGCTTCCTTGTAATTTATCATTGGCAACATAAAACATGTTCCAGATTTTTTCATGATATTTAGATTGAATTCCACGGCCGTTATCTCTTACTGTTATACACAGATTGTTATCTTCATCAAGACGCATAGTCATGTCAACTTGTGGACGTTGATTCTTGCTAAACTTGCAAAAGAAAAATGCATTTTCAAGAAGATTAAAGAGAATAATTTCAATTGTGAAAGGGTAGGATTTAAATTGAATATCTTGTGGTATAGTAACATTAAATAGAATATTAAATTGGCCCATTTCATTGGATAATCTCGATCGAAGCTGATCGGCAATTTGGTTTAGGTCAAGAATATCAAAATTCGTTGGTTGGTTCAAATGACTCATCATGGTCAGTTTATCCAGCATATTCTCCATATTTTTTATTGTCAGCACTACTTTTTCAAATAGACTCACACCTTCTTCGTTTAATGAGAACTTTGCAACATTGGCCAAACCCCTTATGGATGTAAGCGGTCGTCTTAAATTGTGAGATGAACGATATAAGAAGGTGTCCAGCTCATTATTTATAAGCTCTAAAGATTTTGTTTTCTTTGCCACAAGGCCTTCCAAATTAGAATTTATCCTTATAATTTCTTCATTGGCTTTAGCCAATTCATTCTTTTGAGAACGCAATATTCGTATTAAATATATCAACAAAGCTGTAATGCCAATTATTCCTGTAAAAGCAAGTAAAGTGTATGCCAGTTGCTCTTTAATCGCACTGTATGTCTCTTCACTTTCTAATAACAAATCTTCTAATTCATATACATTTGCTACCTGGTTAATAAGCGAGTTAACCTGTTCCCTGTAATATGTATTGTTTTTATAAAATAACTCCTCATTACTTCTAAGCAAATTTTTCATGTTAGTGACAAGTTGAATTAGTTGCTCTCGTTCCTCAATACTCAGGTTTGTACCTCCATCAGTAAGTTTTGATTTTATCTGATTGGTGGCTATTTCAAATTCCTTTCTGGAATCGCCTAATAAAAATTCTTCAGATTGTATTTTTTCGATAATCAATGCAATATCCGTGTGGATAACAGAAGAGTCACTAATAAGATCCATCGTATTTAAAGGAGGAATCAAAGAATCAGTTTCAAGGATTACAAGCTCATTAAATTTGTCATCTAACTTATTTTTCGCGACTGAATCCAATTCATCGTAGTTTGTTTTTTTCAGCAAAGCATAAAAAACAGTTAATGAAGTAATCGAATCTAAATCCTCCAAATTAAGATATTGTAAAACACCGGTATCATCTATCGGTTCAATTATTTTGGAAACCTTTGGACGTTTTATTTCTTCAATTATTAATGTGCCACCTCCCTCATCCAGGTTTTTGCGAGCAATTCGATAACCTTCAATGCTAAATAAATCCGGATCATTAACTTGAAGTGAAATTGGAAGAACCAGCGAAATATTTCCATTTGCATCGG
>DAOVVI010000214.1 GCA_030637245.1 Cyclobacteriaceae bacterium | reverse complement strand
TAACGAATATATTAAGGATAAAAAACGGTTGGAAAAAGCGCTGGATAAATACCTGACTAAAACTGCCGATCCACGGTTTTTGACTGGGGAATCGATCTGGGATAAATTCCCTTACTATCATCAAAATCCGGATGGAATAGTACCATATGATAAAGTAACAGAAAATTAAAAAGTTACAGAAACTATAATTTTGAAATAATGAAACAGAGGATATCACTAATCATTTTTTTGCTGATTGCTTTTTCGGGAAATTCCTTTGCACAATTCGGACCTATCGGATATGATTTTAAAGATACGTATGTCGAGTTTAATGGCCTCCATTTTGCCGTTCGATTATCTACCGAAAGCAATATTTATTGTCCTGAGAAAAAGAGTTTAAAAATATTTAATTCATCAAATAATGAATTAATCCTAAGTTGCGATGCTTTATCATCGGCTGGTGGCCAGTTAACCACCCCTGGAAATATAGAAATAAAAATTACCAAAAAAGGGGATTCTCGATTTTCAATATCGGCTAAAGCCAGTCATCCGTTTGAAATATGTAAAACCGTCCTGATCCTGATCAAGGGAATAGAGGTCAGATCATTCGTTTCGGAATACCCGCAGGCAAAAGGGGTAAAAGAATTCAGCAAGAATTCGGGTATCAGAGTCAGTTATCCTTCCAGGAGTGCTACCATGCCACTTGTATTTATTACTACTCCGGAAGAAGAGTGGTTTGTTCTTTCAAAGGACAAACAAGTGCGTCGAAAAGGATTTGCTTGCTATTATGACCAACTAAGCAATGAACCGGTTATAATTTTAAGTCATGATGAAGATACCCGTACACTGTCAAATGTGATTGAATCACCTGAATGGAATATCGGTTCCGGTCAAACACGCCTGAGCATCGTCAAAGAGCGATGTAAGGAACTAGAACAGAATTTCAATCTGATCCCATATAAGGAAAAAGCTGATACCAAGTGGATTGACGAGCTAAAACTGGTTGCTTTTTTTCATGGAATGCATTGGACCGGTCATATGTTTAATACGTACGAGCAAATGGGCGATCAACTTGAATGGATTTGTGAAACAGTTGAAGGTAAAAATGTGATGGCTTTCTTACCCGCCTGGGATGGAAGATATTATGGCACATATCCTGAACATAAAGCAGATGAACGTATGGGCGGAGTTGAAGGCTTAAAACAATTTGTTGCGCGTGCACATCAGCAGGAAGTCAAGGTAGTATTAATGCTGGGCGGCCCAAATCTGGCAACCTTTAAGTTTTTAGAGGAACACGATATGATGGATGCAGCCTTGAAAGGACCTGATGGATATCCCCAGATTCAGAACTGGCTTGACTGGAACATTGATTTATCTATTGAAACAATGGGTCTGATTATGAATTTTGGCCACCCTGAATACCGACAATACATGATCGATAAAACCGGCGATCTGTTCGATACGTATGATGTTGACGGAGTTTTTCTTGACGGCACTCTTCGATGGGAGAATAGCCCTGATTATTCCCCATACGAAGGTCTGATCAAGTACACCAAAGAAATCAGAGAAAAGTATCCAACAAAACTGGTTATGGGGGAAGATGGTTATGATGTGGTTTATGGTTTGTTTGATATGTTTCACACCTCCGGCGGTCCTTTAGGGCTGGAAAATTATTTGCTGAGATATACCCGACAGTTCTACTACCTGTCCTATCCTGCCGAAAATGGAAGTGCAGGTATCCACGAAATCGGATGGTCCAATAGTTCACCAACCATTAATAGCGCCAATCCGGAATATACTATTCCGTCCATTTCAATGCTGGATGGTATAATTGAAAAGTATGGTGATACGATAAAGAAAAAGTTACTGGATTATAAAAAATGGCAACTTAAAGAATGTCCGATAATGAGTGATTAAAATTAATTCGCATTTTCCGTTGCCTACATTCTTGTTGCTTCTATTGCCTCCATCAATGCCCCTGCTGAGCCTCGAAAAACACCTGACCCCTTTGGCTCGCCTTCGATCGTGTACCACTCATAAAATCCATCATTCTCCACTACCCGATCCACCATCGGTTTAACTTCTTCAAATGCCTCTTCTACAAAATCATATTGAACCAGGGCTGTGATCATTCTCGCGCCAAACCAGGTCCAGTCGCCTCCATTTTGATATGAAAAGGGAGCAAGACCTTTATTCATAAAAGCACCTTCCGGATAAGGTGGATACAGAGTAATACCAATACTTTGAGCACCCGCCAGCTTAACATTCTCTTGCATTCTTTCAATAGAGATTCGAATCTCATCTCTTGATAGTAGTCCTGCCTGTATGGCTACAGCCGTACCTCCATGGTAGAAGATCTCATTCTCATCAAATCCCCTAAACGGTGACCAACCATTGATGTAGATATGTGGAATGAACAAATACGCAACCAATCTACATTTTAACCCTTATTACAAGTGACCGTTTAAATTCAACAGATTCAGGTAACTGGGAAGATGTGAATTTTTCCGACCAGCGATCTTCCCATGGATCATATATTTCCAGACTGGCAAATTCATTTGGCAATAATTCAAGGATATCCTGCCCTGTTAGTTTGACCAGATCAGGTGGAATCTCATTCTCCAATTCAGTCATCCAGTTATTTTCCTTATCTCTTAACCAAAGGAGAACTGTAGAGCTACCATTCAAACTATATGCTCTTATTCGATCAGTTTCACTAAATCCAGGTTCAAATCCTTCTTTTATCGGATCAATTCCTTTGATTGCATTTGAAAACCTACCATACTGAAACCACAAATTATTGGCATGTACATATGGAACCCAATGCCATATCATTCCTGGCCCAGCCGATCCAGCGAAAAAAGGTGCAAAAAGTATATCATGTAATAGGAGGCCCACTGTATCTTTCTTATAATATCGGATCGGACCTGAATGACTTGGTTCAACACCTCCGGTTTCAGCAAGAATCATTGGGCGACCCGGCAGGTAAGACTGTAATTCCCTGATAGCATCTGATGTAGAGATATCTAATGGTCCATGACAGATTTCCATCTGGGCACCCAGGTCAAGGTATCGGTGGATCTGGGCGACTTCATTCTCTTCCATCGTCATTATCATTTTATATTTCTCTCTCCCGGATTCTCTGTCAAAACTGCCGAAACTCTGCATAGCAAGGTTTTCAGGAAATCGTTTCTTTGTCTCTAATAGCATCTTTCTATTCCATGCAAAAAAAGCACTGTCTTCAGGTCCTTTAACGGCATTCATCTCATTCCATAATTCCCAGCCAAAAAAGACGGTATCGGTTCCATAACGATTCTGGTAAAAATCTAATTTATCAAGGAATAGTTTATGGCCAGCTTCTGTTGTAATGTATTCACCGATCGTGTTTAAAGGACCTCCCTGAGAAGTATGATAAATGAATTTGGTGGCCCAGGCCTGTGGATTTTCTTCGATTGTTACGCTCCTGAAATGTTCGAATGTCATTTTTATTCGCAGACCATATTTCCTGGCTAATTCAATATACCTATCAATTCGCTGTGCCCTGGCTTCATCATATACCCCCGCTGTTTCATGCTCGATGTCCCAGAAACTTTGACTCAACCAGATCCGGACATAATTCCCTCCATTTTCAGAAAGACCTTTCATCATATCTTCAACCTGTTGAAACGCTTCCTTATCAGTTTCGAAGGAACCGGAAGGATGAATAAGATTCAGTCCGATTGGGATGTATGGACTTCCATCAGATAATTGGAAATAGTTGGCATTTACAGTACTTACTTCAACATAGTTCCTAAAATGTTCGGCTTCAATTTTTTCTGGAGAAGTTCCCGTGCAAGCCAACAGGAAACAACCAAAAGCGAATGGTAAATAGATAGATTTCATATTAAAAAGTTTTAAAACTTGAATATCAGAAGAAATAAGATATGATGAAAGATAGAAGGGTTTAGTTGTTGTCAGCCCGTCTTGTTACAAGTTAAGGATTATCCATATTTTTTACACCTCTTAAACCTAAGGCTGGGATTTACACTCAGCAGTTGGCAATTCATATTTTCGAAATTAATAATTACAACATGCCCTGATTATTCTTCTGGGATGGTTTATTTTGAAAATGATCTTTTAATCAGGATTTCAATTTCTCGAATAATCCTCTCAATTTTATATCATAATTGTTGAGAATTTCCGATTCATATTCACCAATTGGTTTAACCGGAATCAGGTCCAATACCTCTTCAATTGCTGGAAGTGAATTAGGGATTGATTTACTAACCTATATTGAAGTATGGATTATTGATTATAATATATGCGTAATCTTTTGATAACATTTAAATGTTATACTCTCAAAAACCACTTGTCACTTTCTACTTCATGTTTTAACATATAGCTTCCTGCCAGATTAGTTTTAACCTTATAATAGTCAACAGTTTGTGAAGCTGA
This sequence comes from Cyclobacteriaceae bacterium, assembly GCA_030637245.1. Taxonomy (GTDB): domain Bacteria; phylum Bacteroidota; class Bacteroidia; order Cytophagales; family Cyclobacteriaceae; genus JAAUQL01. Next base: position 470 of record DAOVVI010000214.1, on the reverse strand, counting down.
TATATTATAGGCTTCATACCAGCAATCGATTATTTCAACGATTTCAAATTCAATATTATCCCAGACAAAGTTTTTAGGGTATTCATCAGCTTTGTAACCTGAATGACATTCGACCTTAATTGGAATTAAATCCATATTGATATGTAGGCATTTCCATTTATCCGGATATAAAGTTAACCAGGATTAATCAAAGATTATTTCACATCTTGAAATTTAAACTAAATGAAGATATTGTCTACTTCATCAAGAAAACCTACAGGATTGTTTGATTAAATACAAGAACCAAATAAATACTAAACCCTATTTACTAAAGCAACTTTTTGGTCATTGAACATATCCAATATCCCAGATTCGAAGTGGTGCAAATTTCTAATATCACAGGATCCATAGAAAGTGTCGCCATCGAACGCCTTAAACTCTGGCAAAAGGAATTCAATGGTGAGATCGCCCAGATTATTCATTTGCTGGAG
>DAOVVI010000240.1 GCA_030637245.1 Cyclobacteriaceae bacterium | reverse complement strand
TTAGTTACTCAACTGGCCAGGGTGCAGAGGCGCTACAATGGTTGGAGCCCGAACAAACAGCAGATAAAACTACACCATTTTTATTTACTCAATCTCAGGCTATTTTGGCAAGGAGCTGGATTCCATTGCAAGATTCTCCGGGGATTCGATTTACCTATAACGCCACAGTAAAAGTACCGAAAGGTCACATGGCATTAATGAGCGCTGAAAATCCACAGGAAACCAGTAATGATGGTATTTATCATTTCAAAATGGATCAGCCGATTCCGAGCTATTTAATGGCATTGGCTGTTGGCAAAATAGGATTTGCACCAGTTGGCGAGCGAACCGGGATTTATGCAGAACCTTCCATGCTTGAAAGATCAAGAGAGGAATTTAGCGAGATGGAAAAAATGCTAATTATTGCTGAAAAATTATATGGCCGATACAGATGGGACAGATATGATTTAATTGTACTTCCGCCAAGTTTCCCTTTTGGGGGCATGGAAAATCCACGCATTACCTTTGCAACACCCACAATTATCGCCGGGGATAAGTCACTAACTTCGTTGGTCGCACATGAGCTGGCTCATTCCTGGTCCGGGAATCTGGTCACCAATGCCACCTGGAATGATTTCTGGTTAAATGAAGGATTTACGGTGTATTTTGAAAACCGGATCATGGAGGCTTTGAAAGGGAAAGATTACTCGGATATGCTATCAACGTTAAGTTACCAGGGTCTTTTGGAAGAAGTGGATCTTTTTATGAGAACCGGTAAAGAAAATGACACAAAACTTAAGCTGGACCTGGCTGGGAGAAATCCGGATGATGGTGTGACAACTATTGCTTATGACAAAGGGTACTTTTTCCTGAAATACCTTGAAGAGTATGTTGGACGTGAAAAATTTGATGAATTCCTGAATTTATATTTTTCAGAATTTGCATTTAAATCAAATCACACAGAGGCATTTTTAAACTATCTGGATGAAAATCTATTTCAGAAAAATAACCTGAAGCCAATTGGGGATTTAGATGAATGGATTTATGGAGTTGGATTGCCTGCAAGTTTACCGAAGGCTAAATCTGAACGGTTTGAAAAAGTTGACTACGCCTTATCTGAATGGAGAAATGGAAATGAGTCCTTTAAGACTGAACTATGGTCAAGTCACGAATGGGTTTATTTTATTATGAATCTTCCCCATGACATTTCAATACAATCGATACAACGTTTAGATGAGAAGTTTCATTTTACAAACAGTGGAAATGCCGAGATCCTGGGAGTTTGGTTTGTTCACTGCGCTCGTCATTTATATAAGCCTTCATTTAGTGCAATGGAACCTTTTTTAATCCATACCGGAAGACGAAAATTTTTAATGCCGGTCTATCAGGAATTGGCAAAGTCGGAAGAAGGTAAAGCCAAAGCACTATCCATATATAAAAAGGCCAGGCCCAACTACCATTTTGTGGCAGCCAATTCGTTGGATAAACTATTGAATTGATTCATCAATCTCACCCTGCCTTAAGCAGATAACAGGAGGAGACAGACGAGCGCCATCATGTTTTTTATTACCTGACAAGATAATTATTTGGGCGCACGGACGGGCTGTCGCTACTCGCTTGCCAGAGCGCAAACCCGTTTCGCCCGCCTGCCGGCGAGGCAGGAGCTCAAACAAGCCGCTCCATCCCTGGCGTAATCCCCAACAAAAAGTCGTCATTCCGGATTTGATCCGCCCGCTTGCCGGCGAGGCAGGAAACCTCCCTGCTATGACATCTCAGATAGCAACCAGACTCTTCACTACGCGATACTTCGCTCAGAAAAGTGACGTAGTTTAGTTCGCGGTTGCAATGATTTTAGCCATGGAAAAACAACGCTTTTTTATCTGTTTTGACATCGAGTGAGATCATGCCTGTCGGCAAGGTGGGATTTTTCATGCTTTTTAGGATTGGAATAAAGATACAGCCACTTTTTCATGTATTGATTGTTTACAAATAAAAAGCCCGGATTGAAGCCAGGCTTCCTTTCGCATTTCTTACGCGTAATCAAAAAGCATTGGACCTGCTATATTTGACTGGACAGTAAGTTAAGCTTGTAAAAGTTAAATTTGCTATAATATGAAAAAAGAAAGAAGACACTATGACAAGGAGTTTAAACAGATGGCAGTAGAAATATGCTATACAGGGAAACTCGCATGTACGGTTCTTAGGGGGCTTACGCTACCCGGTTACGCAATTGAGGATTTGTCTCTATTTTTCTTAAAATAAAAAGAAACATTTTTTAAGAACAGATATTAAAAATCTAAACATTAGAGAAAAAATTAGAAGATCAATTATATTTGCGTTTTAAAAATGATTATTTAAAGGTTTTAAAATGAATCCCCAAAATATTTTAAGAACATTTCTTCAACCAACTTCAATTATTTTTGATATTGGAGCACATATTGGTACACTATCAAAAGAGTATCATGAAATGGGATACAAAGTTCACGCATTTGAAGGTTCGAGTAATAATTCTATTAAATTTAAAGAAAATTGTAAGGACTTAAATAATATCACTCTGCATGAAGTTGCACTAAGTGATTCTGAGAAAATATGTAAAACTCGGTTTAATGATTGTATTGGAGATGAACATCCAGAAATAGAAGTTCATTATGTAGAATTTGATAAGTATTTTTTAGAAAATAATTTACCTAAACCTGATTTTGTTAAGATTGATATAGAGGGTATGGAAACCGTTGTTTGTAAAAAAATGTCTAATTTAATAGGAAACATAAGGCCGATTTTTCAGATAGAAATACATAATGATAAAAAGTTCAAAAAATTTAGATATTCTGATTATCCCTCTTTTGTAAGTGTAGAAGAAGGCGGTTTTGATTTCAAAGAATTTCAAAATATGGGGTATAATTCTTATCTATATAAATATGGCCTATTAAAACCAGCAAAGCACTTTCGCAGGCATGCTCAATATTTTTTTATTCCTAAAGAAAAAGATATCAATAAATTTCCTCTTCGTAAATATTTTCTTGGATTCAGAGATTATATTATTTTTAAATATCGTGTGCTTTTTGGTTTAATTTAATCCCTTATTTTTAAGACAAATCCTCAACTCAAAATCCCTTGGGTTTTGCCTCGCACCTCTAATTTCACCCGGAGTGAAAATGCTTCCGCATTTTCCCGCTCAGTCGCAATTGCATTGCGATTGAAATCTTGATCTGAATGAAAATGAGGGATTTGCAATCCCGGGTCGTAACCGGACAAATGCCTTTTAACCATCAAAGTAATCAAAAAGGCCTGCTAAAGATCACTTTACAGTCTCATAATGAAATTGCCACCCTTGTCCTGAATTGGCTTTGTCTGTCACAAACCAAATGAGGACTTCATTAGTTTTGGAATAGACAATTGGTGGTAAATTTTGTCCACTAAATTTGGCTATGAAATTGGCAGGAATAGCTGTCCTCCCGTCAACAAGATATACAAAGTCAACGTTGGGTTCGGAATCCATTGAAATAAAAGTGAATTTGATCCTCTTACCTTGTGGAACAGTTATGATCCATTTACAGGAGCAATTGTTAGCATAATTATTTCCTTCACTACCATCAGTTACGACACCTTCCTCCTGGCTCAGATACTGTGTTTCGCGGCAGTATAATGTAGTGGAATCAATAGTTTTGCCATAGTAATCCATCCGAAACACGTCGTTTTTCTTAAGGGTGTTATTTGACATTTTGACTATCAATGATTGGGCAGGAATGAATATCTGTCCGGGTGCATCAGAAAATTTGTATTCATCCCAGAGTTTGTCGTTGACAAAAATACTGAATGAAAGTTTCTCAGGTTTTTTAACTCCAGAAATATTTGGTATCAGGTAAAAACCATGATAACTACCCACGGGTTTAATATTCCAATTTTGATTTATACTTTGTGCATTGACAACAATAGATCCCTTGGAGCGGAGTTCCGAAAAATGATTGAACTGCGAAAAAGGATTTTCAATATAATCAATAGCACGTTCCAGGTTTACAATTCCTGCGCCCATTTTACCTCCGTAGGCAGCAAAAAGCTTTGTGAAGGGTGTAGAGGAATTTAATAAAGCTTCTTTGACATCATGATTGTTGAGGCCTGCTTTTTTTGACATCAGGATAGCTGCACATCCGGAAACCAGAGCTGCTGATGCAGAGGTTCCACTATCGTGAATATACGCATTGTCTTTCTCCGGGTGGGCTCCCATCACATTTATTGCAGGAGCGGAAATATCTATTCGATCACCAAAATTAGAGTTTGCTTCTTTTTGAAAATCCATATTTATACCACCTACAGCCAATACCTTAGGACTTAGTGCAGGATACATAATTTTTTCATGATTGAAATTACCAGCAGAACCGATTGATTGGTCAGTTTTGTTTAAATCCGGGAGAAGCTATGTTAGCAAGACTCTACAGCGTTACGCTTGAAGGTATTAAGGGTATTATCTGTGAGGTTGAGGTTGACGTTTCGCGGGGAGGCCTGGAAAAACCTCTGATCGTCGGACTCCCTGACGCTGCGGTCAAAGAAAGCGTAGAAAGAGTCAGAAGCGCAATCGTAAATTCAGGTTACATGTACCCTGAC
>DAOVVI010000312.1 GCA_030637245.1 Cyclobacteriaceae bacterium | reverse complement strand
GGCTATGATTTGGATGATGTACTCTACAGGTATGAACATCATGTTGCTCCATTTTACGAACAATTTTTGGAACCACTGAAAAGAGATGTTGATTTGATAATTCCCAATAACACAAATTTCCGGAATGGAATGGAGGTATTAGCAAGCTTTATCAGAAATCACATTGATAATAATTAGCCGTTCAACTTCTTGATTTTCAAGGAATAGTTTATACCTTTGCTCGCCCAAATCAAATAATGGAAAAAGTTAAAAAATCGGTTTTATTAGTATTGGCATTTTTCGTCTTTCTCCTGGTCACAGGAGGAGAGTATGCCAATAATTTGCTTGAGGCAAAAGCACAGGTTATAGCTGATTTATCAGAAGAAAATGATGACGCCATTCCCAATGGTGCTGAGTTGTCTTTTGACATCTTTAATTCAGTCATTCAGGTTTCTCATCTTGTTTTTCATTCAGATCTTATTTTTGAATTCGATTTTCCTGAAATTAGTGAAACAAAACCTCATTCTGTTTTTAATACGGCATTAAATTACACGAAATATTACAAGACGTTATTTAGGTCGATCATATCCCCAAATGCTCCTTAATTGATGTAAAATATATACATCTGCCAAACTGCATATCACACTTTTAAAAAGAAATTTTAAGTTTTAAATCAATTAATAATTATGAAAAATCAAGGTTTCATTGTCTTTTTGACAATCATCGTTACGTTGCTTTGTGTGTACTATTTGTCTTTCACGTTTGTATCAAATTCTATGCAAAAGAAGGCAATAGAATATGCAAGCGATGAAAGTGGGAATGTGAATTTTGCAAAAAAGCAATCCTTTCTGGATTCTGTATGGAACGAACCTGTCTATAATCTTGTAGGCATTGAGTATTCCTATAAAGATATTAAGGAAACTGAACTGGGACTTGGTCTTGACCTTCAGGGCGGAATGCACGTAACACTGGAAGTTTCCCAGCTAGATATTATTAAGGGATTGAGTGGGAATAATGACGATCCTGATTTTCTTGCAGCTTTAGATAATGCCAATGAGTTGCAGAGACACAGTCAGTCAGATTATGTGGATCTCTTTGAGCAGGCATTTAGTGAAATTAGTTCTGATGGAAGATTAGCCCCGATTTTTGCCAATGCTGCTAATAGAGATAAAGATATTAGTTTCCAATCTTCAAACGCGGATATTATCAAGCTGATCAAAGAAGAAGTTAGACAGGCAATTGACAGATCATTTAACATCTTAAGAACCAGGGTTGACCGCTTTGGAACATCACAACCAAATATTCAGCAACTACCGGGAACCGGAAGAATTCAAATAGAATTACCCGGAGTAGAGAATCGTGAAAGAGTAAGAAAACTCTTGCAAGGCGTAGCAAAACTTGAGTTTTGGGAAGTAATGAATTTTTATGATCAGGAGTTAGCCGGTCCATTATCCGCTATAAATAGTAAGCTTGTACAAGAGGAACAATTGAAGGCATCTTTGTTAACTTCCGGCTCAAGTGAAGGCGCTGAAGGAACACAGACTACCCAGATAGATGATTTATCCTCACTTCTTGACTCGGATGAGGGAGATTCGACATCCACAGCATTGTCCGATAGTGTAGAATCTGAACCGGGTTCATTAGATTCTTTGGCAAATACTCAAATATCTGAATTCTTTACTATGCTCCGTTATCCACAAGGAATGGTAAACTTAAAGGACACCACAAAGATCAACAGAATCCTCCAGCGAATGATGAAGGGTGACCTTAAAGGACTTGTGCCTCCGACCGTAAGATTTCTGTGGGATGTGCATGCCATTACCCTGGATGATGGGGAAGAGGCGTTACCATTGTACGCAATTAAAACCGGACGAGGTGGCAAGCCATTGTTAACCGGTGATGTAGTCACAAACGCCAGACAATCTTATGATGAACGTACTGCACCTGCTGTTTCGATGGAGATGAATAGCGCCGGCGCCAGGGCATGGAAAAGAATTACCGGTGAATTTGCACAGGATAGGAGACGAATTGCCATTGCTTTGGATGACTATATACAATCAGCTCCTTCTGTTAACTCTGAAATCCCTAATGGTCAATCCATCATTACAGGAAATTTCACACTTGAAGAGGCGCAGGATTTGGCCAATGTACTGAAAGCCGGGGCGTTACCTGCCAGAACAAGAATTGTGGAGGAGGCAGTAATCGGACCTACACTTGGAAAAGAAGCGCAAGGTCAGGGTGTATTCTCCATAGTGGCCGGACTTCTCATTGTAGTATTTTTTATGGTTTCGTACTATTCCAAAGGAGGTTTGGTCGCCAACGCAGCCCTGTTATTCAATATCTTCTTTATTCTTGGGATTTTAGCACAATTAAATGCAGCCCTTACCTTACCGGGTATTGCAGGCATCGTATTAACCATCGGTATGTCGATTGACGCGAATGTGCTGATATTTGAACGAATAAGGGAAGAGATGAGAAATGGATCACCCCTTTTAAGCGCTATTTCCACTGGATACAACAAGGCTTATAGCTCTATTATTGATGCAAATGTCACCACGTTTATAGTAGGTATTATTCTGTTTGTATTTGGCCAGGGTCCTGTTAAAGGTTTTGCAACCACACTTATGATTGGTATTGCATGCTCTTTCTTCTCTGCAGTATTTATTACAAGGGTTATCATCACCTGGATGACCAGAAAAGGAGACAAAAGTAAGGTTTCTTTTACAACGCCATTCTCAAAAGTACTATTATCAAATTTGAAAATTAACTTCTTATCAAAAAGAAGACTTGCGTATATAGGATCATTTACTTTCATCACTATAGGTCTCACTTTAGTATATATCCAGGGCGGATTGAATCTTGGTGTTGATTTTACAGGTGGTCGTTCATACGTGGTTGCATTTAATAATCCCGTGGTTACATCAAAATTGAAAGTAGCGCTAACGGACGATTTTCAGAAAGCAGGAACTGAAGTTAAATGGTACGGTTCAAGCCATGTGGTAAAAGTCACTACCAGTTATCTGGTAAATGACGAGTCAACAGAAGCGGATGAAACTGTGGAAAAAGCTTTAATTGCCGGAATTGCCGAGACAACAGGATTGAGTTATATCCTTGATGATTCAAAAGTTGATGATCAGCATTTCTCTATTTCAGGTTCATCAAAAGTAGGCGCTACCATTGCGGATGATATCAAGACCTCCTCTTTAGAATCTGTCTTGTTCGCCTTAATCGCAATTTTCCTTTATATCCTGATGCGATTTAAGAAGTGGCAGTTCAGCTTAGGCGCTATAATCGCATTATTCCATGATGTGTTGTTTGTGATTTCCGCCTTTGCTATTGCAAGGTTATTTGGGAAAGCATTTGAATTGGACCAGGTATTTATTGCAGCCATGTTGACAATTATTGGTTATTCTATTAATGATACAGTGGTTGTGTTTGACAGGATTAGAGAAAACCTGGCCGTCAGACCACATGAAAAAGCGATAGATACGTTTAACCTATCGATCAACACTACGATGAACAGAACCGTAATAACTTCCTTAACGACATTGATTGTGGTACTGATACTTTTGATATTCGGAGGTGAAGTATTGAGAAGTTTCTCCTTTGCATTGTTTGTAGGGATCATTGTAGGTACCTATTCATCCATATTTATTGCTACTCCCGCTGTGCTTGATTTGGGAAAATCGAAATACGCATCAAAAGGGGACAGTTAATTAATTAAGTATATAGAAGCAGTTGGCAGTAATTTCATGTAGATTTATTTCCTGATTGTTTAATAAAAAAAGTCTTTTCGGAAAAGTATTTCGGAAAGGCTTTTTTTTAATCAGATATAAACGGCTGATATTTATGGATTTGGAATGTATTATCTCTCAAAAAGTGTTTTATTTTTTAAATTAAAATTGTT
>DAOVVI010000293.1 GCA_030637245.1 Cyclobacteriaceae bacterium | reverse complement strand
AGGGAAGTAAAGTTTTTCCGGTCGCCAAACTTCCATAATTCCATAGTATCGAAATGGTTGATTTCCCAGGGCTTTTTCTCACGAATATCCATCGCTTCTGGGATTTCAATATCATTTACGAGCATCCTGCGGCACAAAAACGGAAAGTCAAACTCTTTCCCGTTATGAGCGACCATACGCAGGTTTTTGCTATCAAATTTGGTTTCAACCAGGTTTTTGAAGACTGAAAGTGTCTCCTTTTCTGAATCCAGTGCAAATGATTTTATTCTGATCCCAATGGAATTGTCCTCTTCTTTGGTGAATACACCCACAGAAATACAAATTACCTTTCCAAATTCTGCATAGATGGCCCCTTTATCGAAATAGAGATCTTCGGATGGGGCGTCCTCAGTTCTTTGCATGAAAGAAGCTTTTTTGTCCCATAAGGATTGCATTCGATCATCCATGCCCTGGTAATCCTCAAAACCTGATGCAGTCTCAATATCTATTACCAGTAAATTTCTAAATATTTTATCAAATTGGATTTTCATTAAGATGTTAATTTATCATATAAAAGTTCACTCAATCACAAAGTAGTGAATTTTGTCAGAGGTTCCCTTGATTATAATCTGAAAAGAATGTCAAATAGCAGATCGGAAAGAGAAGCAACGACCAATGCCCAGAATACAGCACTGATCAGCATGTAGCCAATAACTCTTTTCCTTTTCCCTCCAAGAATAGTAACTATCATTGTCCCTATAACCGGTGAAAATAATATTGGAGTAAAAAAAGATACCCCAAACTCCCCGTAAGCTCTCCAGATTTTAACAATACGTCTGTTGCGTTTGGTGAATATTTTTCGTTGGTATTTATACTTTTTTTGAATCCATACTCTTAGCCTTATGCCAAAAAAAGAAATTATTGTTACGGTGGTCATCATTCCTAAAATGGTCATGGTAGCTGTACCTGCCAGATTAAGATCATATGCAGCGCCGAAGGCCGGCCCTCCTACAAACTTAAACATGCTGATCAAATATACCATTATATATTTCATCAAATCAGGCAGCATTTGCTAGTTTCTATGATTTATTAATATTTCTCACTTGGAGATATGGCACCTGCCTCGCCGAAGGTGGGCGCCGCAATTTACGACTCATTATAAATATCTTTAATTATTCTCTCCTTTATATATGAATATGTAACTGTCAAAACGCCAACTAATTATATTTACCCTCTTTTCTTTTTCGCTGTCTCCTGCTACTTACTACTTTCCAATGTGCTTTTAAAGTGTATTTTTCCTAAAAGAAAGAAGTTCGCTTTTTGGAGACTGAATTATCTGGCTAAACAACTACCGTATAAATGTAAACTGCATAAACTATTAATAAGATAAATCCATCAACTCTTCCGACCTCTCTGCGCATGATCATGAGAGGCAAGGTCATCAATGTAATAAGCATCATCCAAATAATATCTTTATTTATAATATCAATATGGACATGTATTTCCCTAATAATACTGGTAATTCCAAGAATTGACAGGATATTAAATATATTTGATCCCATTAGGTTGCCAAGAGCCAGTTCGGTATGTCCTTTATAGGAAGCAACTATTGCAGTTACTAATTCCGGCAAACTTGTCCCAATCGCTACTATCGTTAATCCGATTACTCTTTCTTCGATTCCAAAACTAAGCGCCAGGTCTTTGGCACTGTTAACAAACCACTCACTGCCAAAATATAATCCAACGCATCCAATAACAATAAAAGCTAAATCCTTCCATATTTGTTTGGGTGGCGCATCTGGTATTTCTTCTTTATCTAATGTGCGTTTTGTAGCTATTACATCTTTTCTCGATTGCCTGATTATTAAAAAAAGATAGGTGATAATAATCAGAACAAATAAAATGCCTTCATATGACATTATATATCCTTTAATTATTACGAGATAAAGTAATATAGAAGATCCCATAGTCATCGGCCAATCTACACGAATACTGTTCAATTGGACCTTTACCGGATTTACAACCGCAGTAAGTCCCAGGACTAAGGCAAGATTTGTGATATTGGATCCGACTACATTCCCCATGACAATATCAGGACTTCCCTTCAAAGCTGATTGAATTGAAATCAACAATTCGGGAGCGGAAGTTCCAAAGGCAACAATGGTGAGCCCTACGACTAATGGAGACAGGCGAAGTCTCAAGGCAATACTTGATGAGCCCCTAACCAGATAGTCGCCTCCAACAATCAAAACGATCAGACCGATGATTAACAATACAATAGTTGTCTCCATAAAATGTTGTCAGATCAAATTCGAAAGTTAAGTGTAAACATAAAATCCGGTAGATTAAAAAAAAGAAAATGGTATTTTTGAAACACGACTTTTTATAAGAATGGGTTGACGATAAAACTACAGATTACATACACCCTCATCAATTCATGCTTGTTAACAATAATTTTCCTTAAAGATAAATTTAAATTCCTTCAATAATTTCAAGGTGCGAAATTAATTTTTCATTTGTAATATAATGCAAAGTATTTAATTATTTTACACGAATTAGGATGTAACTAAGTAAGTTAAAAGATATGAGTAAGTTTCTGAGATCGCTCTGTGAGGTGCATAGCCCTTCCGGAGAGGAGGTAAATATGAAGCACTTCATCCTGAATTTTGTGAATGAGAATTCAGCAAAATGGAAGGTAAAACCCCAAATATTCCACGGTGAAGAATTTCAGGACTGCATTATACTGGTATTTGGCAAACCGGAAGTAGCAGCTTTCGCACACATGGATACGACAGGATTTACTGTACGATATCAGGATCAACTTATTCCTATTGGCAGCCCGGAAGTAAAAGGCGGCGAAACTCTGACAGGCTCAGATGAACTTGGGGTAATTGAATGTGAGCTGGTATTGAATGATCACCATCAGTTGTATTATAAGTTCGGTAGGGCGATCATATCTGGGACAAACCTGGTGTACAAAAGTAATTTTATAGAAGATCCATCATATTATTATTCACCTTATTTAGACAACAGGGTTGGGATTTACAATCTTCTTAAGATTGCGAAAAGTTTGGAAAATGGGGCATTGGTTTTTTCTTGCTGGGAGGAGCAAGGGGGCGGCTCTGTACCATTTCTGGTCAGGTTTCTGTATAATAAATATAGAATAAATAAAATGTTGATCTCAGACATTACATGGATTTCAGATGGAGTTGGTTTTGATGATGGTGTCGTAATCTCTTACCGGGATAAAAATATTCCAAGAAAATCATTTGTAAAATGCATTACAAACCTGGCTATCGAAAATGAAATTCCTTATCAGGTTGAGGTAGAAGCTTTTGGCTCCAGTGACGCAAGGGAAATTCAAATATCACCATACCCGATTGATTGGTGCTTTATTGGAACTCCAATAGAAAATGCCCATAGTAACCATGAGAAAATCTCAAAAAAGGACCTTAAAACCATGATATTATTTTATCAGATACTTATGGGTCAACTTTAGGGGACCTCTAACTGTCAAAATTTCTATGTCATTTCCATACTGCGGATTTTAGCCTTATATTTACAACCCTATTCAGAGCTATTTTTTATATTTTGTAATCATGCAAATTCACGATCAGCATTTTGAACTATTTATCTCTTCTGAAAAGATCAAGCAAAGAATTCACGAGATTGCAGCACAAATAAATGAAGATTTTATTGATAAAAAACCGTTATTCCTGTCGATTCTCAATGGGGCATTCATTTTTACAGCAGATCTGTTTAGGGAAATAACCATTCCGGCTGAGGTCTCTTTTATAAAATTAAAATCCTATAGAAAAATGGAGACAAGTGGAAAGATAAAAGAGCTCTTGGGATTGGAGCATAACATTTTCAACAGGAACATAATTATTATTGAGGATATTGTAGATACCGGCAAGACTTTGAATCACATTCTTGAAGAATTCACTCAACTTGGGGCCAGATCTATAGAAGTTATGACCCTGCTGCATAAACCGGAAGCAAATAATCATCCTGTTCATCTCAAGTATGTAGGGTTTGAAATCCCGGATAAGTTTGTGATTGGTTATGGTTTGGACTATGACGGTTATGGTAGGAATTTAAAAGACATTT
>DAOVVI010000406.1 GCA_030637245.1 Cyclobacteriaceae bacterium | reverse complement strand
CCTTTTTTTCATCTACTGATTGTTCTCACTCGTTCCTTAGTATTTGTAAGAAAGCAATTACTGCATCCTTATCAAAACCTGTGAAAACTTTCTCAATTGTTTTTTTTCTTATTTCTATTGGCGTGATTTTCATTGTAGCCTTATTTTTTCGAATTTTCCAATAATGTATTCTATTTCATCTTAACCTCAATAATATTTGAATTCAATGTCAATGCCCTGCCTCGTCAGCAGACGGGCCCGCAGGTGGGCTGGATTTCTAACTCTTTGCAAGTATCAATAATTATCTCCTGAAATATTCGGGTTAAAATACAAAAATCTTATTAAGATTGGGTAAATATTATTAATTAAAGCTCAAAACCCAAACAGATATTTTTTTATCATCGCTGCAGGATAATATCTGATTATCATGATTTGTCCACAATACTTTATTCACTGAACCGGTATGCCCGGCATGCCGGGATTTATCTATCACTTTTAACAAGCGAAATGTTTCCAAATCCCATACCTTAATTGATTTATCCATACTTCCTGTAATGAAGAATTTTCGGTTCGGACTGATGCTCAATGAATTTATTGCAAACATATGCGCAACAACCGACTGCTCCAACTCATAATGATTGAACGCATTCCAACTCTTAACATGCGCATCTCTGCCTACGCTGATCAAATGATTATTTAATGGATTATAGGTTACGGAAAAAACGGATAGCTTATGGGCGTTGATAAGATATTTTTGTTTGTAATCATCCAAATCAAGTATTCTAATGGTATTATCACTTAATCCCACAGCTATCTCACCTAATTGCCGGTTCACCTCAATTGACCTTATGCTCTTTTCAGCCAGCTTTATTTTCTTCACAAATGCCAACGAAGCCAGGTCAATGACATAAAAAGCCCCATCACCGCAACCTACAAAAATCCTATTCTCAAAACTTTTAATATCAAAAATTTGGGTTCTTGAAACCTGTAATGTTCCAATTTCTTTTTTATTATCAGAATCAACCAGATGAATTCCTTCAAAATTCTGCCCGGCTATTACGAGATTTTCATTTGGTCTGTAGTGAATGGCATATACAGAGTTTTTCATTTTCGCAAGCAACTGACCATTTTCAGGATTATTGAGGTCCCATTGCACAACCATCCCATCTCCTGCTACAGAATAGAACAAATTGCTTGTTTTTCCCACTTCGAGTGAATAAACACAGTCCTGATGACCATCAAGACTATAAAGCTTATGAACATTTATTTTCATAAAACTTTTTGTAAAATATCTTTATTCATATTTTTATGAACTTACTCAATTTTTTAATGTTTTATACCAATGCCAATAACAAAATTAGAGAAAATAAATAGCAATTCTTTTTGGTGTTTTTGGGAAATTTCTGAATCCATTGATCAGTTACACAATAAGATCGTATTGAGCGAAGATGGCAAAAGAGAGCTTGAAAAAATTAGTCACCCTATAAAGCAGCGAGAACGATTGGCCTCCAGGTGTTGTGTTCAGGAACTGATTAAGCAGGTTGGTAAATCATATAAGGGAATTACAAAAGACGGGCATGACAAACCGCATTTAATAGATTTAAATTATCATATTTCAATATCTCATTGTTTCCCTTTTGCGGTCGCCATATTACATAAAAAACTACCGGTAGGTATCGATATTGAAAAACCTGAGGAACAACTTGGCCGAATCGCACACCGGTTTCTTAATGAACATGAATTTGCCGATTGTGAAGGTGATATAAAAAAGCTATGTGTCTATTGGGCCGGGAAGGAAGCCATTTTTAAATTGAATGGGAAAAAGGGATTAAATTTTAAAAAAAATATTCGGATATCACCTTTTATTTTACAAAACCAGGATGTGATAAGGTCTGAATTTTCAGTGGGAGATGATACGGCCAGAATAGCACTCAACTATCTGGAATCCAATTCTCATATTATTTGTTACTGCTTTTGACCTAATTTGATGAATGATCATTGCCAATAGCATTTAGCAACTGTTTCACTTCATCTGACTTATAATGATCGCCAAGTTTTTCAAATGAAATAATCAGATTTCTTAATACCCTTTTTACAATATCTTCATTGCTGCAAGGTTCAAAAAATATATCCATGGGATTAAGATGCAATTGCTGCACATAATTTTCAATGTCTGATTTCGAAAAAATCAATCCTTTATTGAAGGCATTTATGTAAAACTGGTGGCCCTTAGTTTTATAGGTACAAAGAAACAGGTTTGGCAAATTGACTCCGTATATAGGCAAATCAAGCTTCTGAGAAATCAAAATATACAAAATACATAAAGAAATCGGATTCCCCCGATTTGTCTCCAATACCACATTGATCATAGAATTTCCGGGAGAATGGAAATTTTTCGTGTTGGCTTTAAATTTTAATTTTTCAAAAATGGTATTATTTATCAATTTGATCTGATCAAAAGGATGGAGGTCTTTTTTAAAATCCAGCCATACTTCGTAATAAAGTTGTTCGATTTCTTTTTTTAGAAAGCTCAATTCAAGGTCCGGATATTGGTAAGTCGATACAATCCAGACTCCTTCCAATAAGTCTGTTCCACCATTTTTTACCCACTCCTGGAGTCGAAATTTCAGATAGTCAAACTGTAGGGCATGGATCAGTTCCTCAATTTTCCTTTGAATGGTTGGATTAAAACTGCTCTCCCACTCTTTTTCCAGAAAAGGGATCACTTCATTTCCAATGGATATAATCTTACCTTCAACATGCTTGATCACCTCAAAATCTTCATCTTCCAACAAGGAAACCAGAGCTTTTAATTCCTTTTCGTTCAGCAATTTATCCAAAATATTTATATTAATCTTAAAGGATTACTTCATTAAACTCTATCAACACGAAAATGAAAATCCTGGTAATAAATCAAGTCGTCTTATTCCTTTTTCTCTTTGTTTTTCTTTCCACTTTTATCCTTTTTTCCAAACATAGAAAACTGAACGTATCGTCCCGGATTCGCCTGAAAATCGACCAGTAAAAGATCCAAATCCCTGGCAGTATGGCTCATATAAATATAAAGCGAATCGTCCTTCATCAATTTTCCCAATGAACCTTCACCCTCTTTCAGACTCACCAGGTTTGAATTTAAATTATCCAACATCAATTGCGTTTTATCCAATGTTTTAGATAATTCGAGTGATTTTAAAGAATCTGTAATTTGAGCTGCATTAGCCAAGACCGGTTT
>DAOVVI010000077.1 GCA_030637245.1 Cyclobacteriaceae bacterium | reverse complement strand
GTTGTAAAAAGCGGATTGCATCTGCATAGTCTGAAAATCTCCACCAAAAATAACCATAGTTATAATAATTAGAGACATTTTTTCGATGTCTCGTTGATCTGCGTCTCCAATTTTCTTCAAAGATCATCTCGCCATTCCATAATCCATCTTTTAAATACAAATAACCAATTTTTCCCAAATCCAATGGCCTTAGATGTAGGCCCCAAGCTGCATTCACATAATCACCCGGAATTTTTTCCCATTTCCATTCGGTGATTTCTAATGGACTAAAAAGCTTTTCTTTGGCATATTGTTCCATTTCAGTACCAGTTAGTTCTTGAATAATCGGAGCCATCAAAATACCGTTTCCACTGTTAAAATTAAATTCGTAGCCAGGTTCCCGAATCATTGGCGTGGACAATACATTTGAAACCCAATCATCACTTAGCGTCATGACATAAGCATCATTGTCTTCACTCCCGAATGCGTGTGTCCATTCATCCCACCAAAGCCCTGAAGTATTCGTTAATAAATGTCCGATTTCAATTTGATCTTTTTGAGGGATGTTTTCAAAATATTGTGAATATTCCGGTAACAGGTCAATGATTTTTGCACTCAAACTTATGGAATCATTTTCTTTAAGCATTACACCAACCAATGCAGACACAATACTTTGAGTTGATGTACCGATGGGATGCAAATCAGATCTTTGGTAATTGGAATAATAATTTTCGAAAACGATTTTGTCATTTCGTATAATCACCAAGCTATGAATATCTCCAAAACTACCTTGTCTTATTTTTTCATTTAAAAGATCGAGTTTACTGCTGTTTAAATATTCAAAATAGGGATTCTGATAGTCGAGGAAATTGTTAGGAGTTGGATTCTCCTCTCCGCACGAGAAAAATAACCAAATAACCAATGAAATATAAATACCTTTCACTCCTCTTAAAAATTTAAAATTCTTATTTTCAACTGTACATCAGCTTTAAAGCCTTCATAATCATTAGATTCCAAACCAATGATCTCTACATCCTGAGTAAAATTATAACCCGCATTTGCCTGAAGAGCAAATGTCCTATTTATAAGCCATTTTACTCCAAGAAAGACATTATAAATATAAACATGGTCTGTAAATGTATCATTTGAATTATTTTCCGGCTTCCAGGATACTACGCCATATTGCACACCCAATCCTACATGAGGCCGAATGCTTTTATTGAAAAAAGAATACTGACCATGAAGGCCATAGTTAGTTTGATCATATGTATGCAATGAAGGAAAGATGATCTGTTTTTTAAAATTATCAACAATTTTTGAATAGGAAACATTAACATCTATTCTATCCCGGGAAATCAATCCTAAATGAATTCCGGCAAATGAAGCACCGGTTCCAACAAATTGATTAACGCTATAGGCAGGAGCAATATATAATTGAAAATTTCTTTCACGATTCAATTGAAGACTGTCTTCTACAAATATCACAGGATCCTGCGCTTTTAATAGCAAACAACTTAATAAAAGGGTCATTGAAATAAATGTTCTCATACACTTAAATTAAAAACCATTTATAAATATAGTGCAAAAGAATTAAAAGCTATTTTACATTTTTTAGAAGACTTCTATTAATCCCTATTTACGTCTCAATTCTGCCTTTTTCTTATGAAGGGATTAACGGCAATTTAATAGAGGTCTTCCAAAATATTAAGTCAAACAGGTTACAAATTGTTTAAAAAAAAGATTTAATAACAACTAGCATGAATAACGAATTCTGCAATTTCTAAATACTGTAAAGGGACGTTTAAACCTGACTTACATGCTATTCGAACCATTTTTTAACAAATAAAACATTGGATTTTATCTAATTTTACATTTACAATCGAGAGAAAAAATGAAAAATATAATTGCACTTTTAATATTAGTAATATTTGCATTTTCAGCATGCAAGGCAAAGTATTCATTCAATAGCTACGAGGGAAAAAAGAAATTAAAACATTATAATTCCATCCAATACGGGCATACCCAATACCCGAATGCTAAAAAGCATAAAAAGTAATCGCGCATCTGAATTAATAATCCTTTTTTTTATTTTCTTTCGATCTTTACCTTTGGTTTTTCATTTTTTAATAAATGATCATACAATTCTAATTCATGATGGAAATTGTAATACTGGACGCCAAGACCTTAGGCAAGATTCCAAACCTCGAAAAATTATCAGATTTTGGTAATGTAATTTCTTATGAGACAACATCACCAAAGGAAACAATTTCCCGGATTGCAGATGCAGAGATCATCATCACAAATAAAGTCGTGATTGATAAAAACGTAATGAAGCATTGTCCCAGGCTTAAACTTATTTGTATAAGCGCTACCGGAATGAACAATGTGGATCTTGAAACAGCCAGGCAAAAGGGAATCGAAGTTAAAAATGCTGTGGGCTATAGCTCTCATAGTGTTGCCCAGCATACAATTGCATCCATTTTACAACTTTACAACCAGCTTAGTTATTATGATTCTTATATAAAAAGCGGAAAATACTCCCAGAGTGATATTTTTACACATTACGGGCCTCCAATTACAGAGCTGCACAATAAAATTTTTGGGATTATCGGCTTAGGTAATATTGGAAAAACAGTGGCTAAAATAGCTTCAGGCTTTGAAGCCAAAGTAAAATATTATTCTACATCAGGTAAGAATATCCGGAATGAATATCCTCAATTATCATTGGAGGAATTGCTTTCTACATCAGATATAATTTCTATTCATGCTCCATTAAATGAGCGGACACGAAATCTGATCTCGAACGAACAACTGTCATTAATGAAGTCAACTGCTATTTTAGTAAATGCAAGTCGCGGTGGAATTGTTAATGAATTTGCGTTAGCAGAAGCGATTGACACTGATCAAATTGGAGGCGCTTGTATTGATGTGTTTGAAAATGAACCAATAAAAACCGATAACCCATTACTCAATGTAAAATATCGTGAAAAACTGGTATTGAGTCCTCATAATGCCTGGGCCAGTATTGAAGCGAGAACTAAGCTGATCGATATTGTCTATCAGAATATTGAAGAATTTATCAATTCAAAAAATTAGTAGGCCCATTTGAGGTACATCGAACCCCATGTGAATCCTCCACCAAAAGCTGCCAGTACAAGATTATCGCCTTTTTTCAATTTATCTTCATAGTCATACAAGCATAAAGGAATGGTAGCTGCTGTTGTATTTCCGTAGTATTGGATATTCAGCATTACTTTCTCAGGGCCAACTCCCATTCTTTTGGCAGTTGCATCAATGATCCTTTTGTTTGCCTGATGAGGTACTAAATAAGCGATATCCTCTCCTTTCAAGTTATTTTTTTTCATGATTTCAGCAGCAACCCCGGCCATAGATGTAACCGCATATCTAAAAACACTTTTTCCATCCTGGAAAAATTGATGCAACCCAGCATCAATGGTTTCATGAGTTGGAGGATTGACAGACCCTCCGCCTTTTAAATAGATTAGTTCTTTACCAACTGAATCACTACGCATAATAGCATCATAAATACCCAAGCCCTCATCGTTTGGCTCTAACATTACGCCGGCAGCACCATCACCAAATAATATGCAGGAATTCCGATCTTTATAATTAACAATACTGGACATTTTATCCGCTCCAATGACTGCAATTTTCTTGTAATTTCCAGATCTGATATAGTTTGCTCCAGTTTCCAAAGCGAATATAAATCCCGAGCATGCCGCCAACATATCAAAGCCAAAGGCATTTACAGCTCCGACCTCCGTTGCAACTAAGTTAGCTGTGGTAGGGAAAAAATAGTCAGGAGTAATTGTTGCTAAAATAACCGCATCTAAATCTTTTGGATCAGTACCACTTTTTTCAAGGAGTTGCTCAAGCGCCTTCACAGCCATAACAGAAGTTCCCTGTTTCTCTCCTTTTAGTATTCTTCGTTCCTTGATTCCGGTCCTGGTTGTGATCCACTCATCATCGGTATCCACCATTTTTTCCAATTCCTGATTTGTTAAAATATAATCAGGTAAATACGCTCCTACTGCTGTGATACCAGGTACTATCGATCCCATATGCTAAGGTATTTTACTTGCTGAAATTTTTGACGGCAAATATGTTGGTAATAAATTTAATATGCTAAAAATAAAGTGTTTATTAATCGCTCCTTTTCAAGCAACAACTAAATTTTAGTTAATAACAAATTTAAAAGTTTTATAAATCCCTTTTTTTCTTATTTTTAAAAAGTACAACCCATGTTTCCGGTGTATAAGCTTAACTTCTGTTTCTATTTCGCCACCCTCAATTTCCAAAATCATATTTCCCAAAACATCTATGACTTTAACATGATCAAATTCTCCCTGGATATTAAAAACACCATCATTCGGATTGGGATAGATTTTTATATCTTTAAATATTTCATCCTCAAATCCAACTGCTTTTTTGAATCCAAAAACTGGCCGTATCATTAAATTTCCATCAATAATATTTGATGGTTCCCATACGCCATCAAGATTTATAAAAATATTACCACCCTGAGTCTTTCCGTATTTATCCAATCCTATAGGAAAAAAATCATCAACTGATTGTTCATATCCAATATAAAATGTATCGGACACGGCTACCGGTCGCCCAAATGTATAGGTTGTAAATTGATTTAAAGCAGTTGATTTTTGAACAATATGCTGTTCTGTCAATAGCCTCCCCTGGCGGTATTGAAATAAATCATCCCAAATTATTATCGTAAAGGTTTTTCCTTCGGGGGATGGAGCAAAATCCGGGAAATAAATTTTAAGCGCCGTAATAGCATCACTTTTTGGTACAATAAATTGATATGCCAACATCCCTGCTTTTTGTGAAAGTCCGGCAGCCCACTCGGCTGTACCATCATCATAGGCCAGTTCATCATCTAATTTGATAATACTGGTAGTGGTATCATTACTTCTTAAGTCGTATTTATCAAACCAATTTGCCGAATCGCCTGAATTGATAAAAAATTTAGTTTCTAATACTAGCGATATGGAATCGGCATTTTGATCAAACGCATCAGGATCGATTGGTTCTGAGGTGATATCGGTTCTTGCTAATGGAGCTAAATTCCGAGGTGTCCCCTGGTTCATTTCATCATATATTTTTATTGAATCCCGGATCAAAGCATAATATTCGATCGGTTGCACCTGATCATCCAAATTATAAACAGCAACTTCTACGGGTTGAAGGTTTTGCTCAAGATTGATGATAAAATGATCGTATGGCATAGCCGAAAAACGAGTCAGCCATGAGCCTGGTTGGGTAGTTAAGGCCCGATCCTCAAAAACCAAATCATCTGGAATGCGATTATAATTCATATATACATAATCGATATTCCAGGTATCAAATCCTCCTGACAATCTTCCAAAAGACTGAAACCGGAACTGAAAGTAATTATGGAAAAAAGAAATGTCGCTAACCTGAATAATCTCCTGTTTAAAGATATTCGTTTCCATTTCATCCAGACCGGCCTTACCCCAGATAGTTATCCAGTCTTTATCTGAATTCATGATTTGCAATCGAATAGAATCCGGGTCATCCGGAGTTTCTCCTCTACCTTCTTTTTGCCAGAAAAAGCTTATATAAACTGTTTCCCTCAGGGCAGGATTTATTGAAGATAAATCAATAAATTTACTTACGAGGCTATCACCTGCTCCTTCTTCCAATTGCATTGAACTGTATGGCGTGCCATGTGTATTCCAACCATCGAAAACCGCTACATTTACGGTCGGCGGATCGATCCCAAGACTTGCAGAAATATTGGATGTCCCCGGTTCAACAAACCAATGCGTAGTATCCGGAAGATATGTCGTTCGTGAAAAATCATCCCAAAAAGGAAGCTCGATCTGTGTGCTATCACGTCCTGAAGAGGCAGTTCTTAAATTTTCCTTCTTGGCTTCTGCGGCTTCTTCAATAGGTTTGAATGTAATTTGGGCGATTGAAATATCACAAATACCCAACAACAAAGTAAGTAGTATGAAAATATCATGAGTTTTATTCTTCATCAGATTCATCTGGTGGTAATTCCTCATAAATATTATTCATCCAGTTTTCCAGAACCTGCAGGCTATCCTCTTCATCCAGGCTACATACCCATAAATCCACCTGTTGACCAAGGCGGATGTCTTTTCCAATTTCAGGTCTTTGTTGAAATACATGACCAGATTTGATAATTGTAGCTGTATCAATTTCGAGTTCTTTTGCCAGTTCTACCAATTCCAGCATTTTTTCTTCATCGATTATTTTAATGATCACACTACCCGTATTTAATCCGCTGCCCTTAATTGAAAAATCAGCCTCATCAATTGGCAAACCTATAAACCTTGGGACACTAAAAACTCTCCGTCCCAAACCATCCCCAACTATTAAATCAATCTTTGAGCCCTGTCTTATCCTGTCGCCCCGCTCAATAATTTTCCCTTCAAATAATTGCTCCAAGACAGCATTAGATGCCAAATCCGGTTTATAGGTAATCATACCTCTTTTCAATCCATAACTTTTCAGCACCAACTCAGCATTTTTTAATGATCCGTCTTTAAGGTCTGGCATATTTACAGATTGAGGTTGTTTTGCCTTTACTGTCAGATAAATCTTTCTTTTCTCTTTCACGTAAGAGCCGGCCAAAGGATATTGCTTCAGAATTGAGAGGGGAGGATATTGGGAAGAATAACCGCTATCTGAAACTTCATAATTCAAATGTCTTTTCTTTAGAAAATCATCCATATCAAGCAGCGACATGCCTTCAAGATTAGGTACTGTTACAGTTTCTCCATGTCGTGTGGTAGATGGCAGATAAACAAAAAAGAAAATAAGGATCAAGGTCACAACAATTATTACTATAAAACCCAGATGCAACAGGAAGGTTTTCCATGAATTTTCCTTTAATATTCCAATGATTTTTTGCAGCATACCGCTAAAACAACTTTTTTAAATTGATATTATTCAATGGTGCGAATTTACTAAAAAAATATCCCCAATAGTCAATATGTACTAATTCACCCCAT
>DAOVVI010000551.1 GCA_030637245.1 Cyclobacteriaceae bacterium | reverse complement strand
TTGGAAATAGAAGAGAATAGTCGAATTATAGTCACATACAACCCGTAAGTGATTAGACATTGATAAGCAATAACCACTTTAGATAAGGCAAAATCCTATAAGTTCATTCCTTAACTTATATCCTCAGATTCAATATTCGTAATTATTCCAGTTGTAGAGTTCACTATTCAAGGTTCCATGTCTGCGGTCATTAGGCCGGTTAGGGTCATTGGGTTTTTCATGCATTTTTAGATAATTATTTATACTCCTAATTTCGGTTGAGGTTTTTCTGGCATCTTTGTCATTGAATATATTTTTGGGAATAATTCTTGTTCTAATTGCCAGGTTTGAAATTCTTTAAATTTTTTTCATACCTGTATTCTCAATTTTTAAACCAGGAATCTGAGTAATTACCAATATTTTACCTTTCAAACTTTCTATAGCTTTTTTCTTTTAATTACCAATAACATATCTTAGCGTTCATATCTTTTGATTTTATGAGAGAAGATTATTTAAGTGGTGAAATAACAGGCCAGGATCCTGTTGAAAAAGAGTTTGAAAAAACACTCAGACCTCAAACATTTGATGACTTTTTTGGTCAGGATAAAATAATTGGTAACATAAAGATTTTTGTTCAGGCGGCGAAAAAAAGAAATGAACCACTCGATCATGTGTTGTTACATGGCCCACCAGGCCTTGGAAAAACAACACTTTCTCATATCATTTCAAATGAACTTAAATCGAATTTAAAAATATCTTCCGGCCCGGTTTTAGATAAACCCGGGGATTTGGCAGGATTGCTCACCAACCTTGAAACAGGAGATGTATTGTTTATCGATGAAATCCATAGATTGAATCCTGTTGTGGAAGAATACCTCTATTCCGCAATGGAGGATTACAAGATCGATATAATGCTGGATTCAGGGCCCAATGCCAGATCGGTACAAATCAGCCTGGATCCATTCACATTAATTGGAGCTACAACAAGAGCAGGATTGCTGACTTCTCCACTTAGGTCCAGGTTTGGGATCAATGCCAGGTTGGAATACTATAATTCAGAATTATTAACAAAAATCGTTCATCGTTCAGCTAAAATTCTTAATTGTCCGATTAATGAAAATGCTGAAGTTGAGATAGCAAGAAGAAGCCGGGGTACTCCGAGAATCGTAAACAATTTGCTTCGCCGAACCAGGGATTTTGCTGAAATTAAAGGAGATGGGACCATTACGAAAGAAATTGCAGAAATAGCGTTAAAGGCGCTGGATGTAGATCAACATGGTTTAGATGACATGGACAATCGTATTCTTCGAACAATCATTGAAAAATTCAGTGGCGGTCCTGTTGGTATTTCTACCATTGCTACTGCATGTGGGGAGGAAAGTGAAACCATCGAGGAAGTTTACGAACCATTCCTTATCCAGGAAGGATACATCAAACGCACTTCGAGAGGGAGGGAAACTACTGCCCTGGCCTATAAGCACCTTGGTTTGGAAATGCCCGGAAAGACCGGGACACTTTTTTAGATAAAGTGAAATACTCTTCAAAAGAAAAGCACACTCAACTCATAAAGCAAAAGGCAAAAGCGCTGGGTTTTGATTATTGTGGCATTTCAAAGGCTGAGAAACTTGAAACTGAGGAAGCCAACCTGAACACCTGGCTCTCCAAAGGTTTTCATGGAAAAATGGCATACATGGAAAACTATTTTGACCTCAGGCTTGACCCAACCAAATTGGTGCCTGGAGCAAAATCAGTTATTTCGCTTTTGTATAACTATTATCCGGGACAGGACGAACAAGCTCATTCAAAATACAAAATAGCCAAATATGCCTATGGAAAAGATTATCATTTTGTTATTAAAGATAAATTAAAAGCTTTTCTCGATTGTCTTCAGGAAGAGATAGGTGAGGTAAACGGAAGGGCTTTTGTAGATTCAGCGCCGGTTATGGAACGGCAGTGGGCTGCAAAAAGCGGATTGGGCTGGCTTGGGAAAAACACACTTTTAATCAATAATAAACAAGGAAGCTTTTTTTTTATTGCGGAGCTCATTCTTGATCTGGAGTTGGAAAACGACAGACCTGTCAAAGATTATTGTGGCACGTGCACAAAATGC
>DAOVVI010000103.1 GCA_030637245.1 Cyclobacteriaceae bacterium | reverse complement strand
TGCGATCGAATTGCTCGTGATGCGACGCCACTGAAACAGACAAATTCATTTCTTCAGGAGACAATTCATTTATCAATGACGAAATATCAATACTAACTTTTTCCCTGGTGCCAGAAGATTGTTTTGAAAAATCAATTTTCAAGATGTCCTGTACTCGCGGAGGTTTAAAAAAAGATCTGTTGCACAAGACAATGCCGGTTGAAGAAAACAAAGTAATTGTAGAAACTCCGCCAGGCAAGATGTCGCTTTCGATGCTGGATATGGAACTATTATTTTTCAGTGTAATACTTTTGGAATTTATAATTTTCCCATGGCTGTGAATCAGATAAAAAAGAAAGTCTTCATTGCTCATTTCCCCTTTGCCATACACGCCGATTTCAAAATTGTTTCCTTTATCTTTTACAACTAAAGCAATTCCACTTTCATGGATTTTTGGTAATTCATGGCTGGTCAGAACACTATCAGCACACATGATTTCTGCCCGATACTTTTTATTAATATCAGGGGTAAAGTTAAAACTACCCAATCCATTTTTTGAGGAGCAGAATTCTGTTACAACTGTATGCTCATTGTCTAATATTTTTCCACAGAAAATAACAGGAACTCCATTGGAGTCTTTGCCCTCAAAGACAACTTTGCTTTCAATTCCATCAACGAGTTTTCCGCTTTCAGGATAAAAGTCCAGCGTAATATCATCCGGTTGACGTTTGGGTTTTAAGCCAAGCTTGCGAAAGGGATTGATAATGGTTGTCATTGAGTGAAAGTAGGAATCAGGCCCAAAATTTTTCATCCATCTTGTATATCCTCTTATGATGTAATTACCAGATAACAGATTTGTAGGTATAAATATATCGCCATAACCGGCGCCATCCTGCAATAAAATTTTTACTTGTAATTTTGGAGAATTTTCAGAATCCAAAACTTCCACATAGGCCACTTTGCTCAGTTTGGAAGGTTTCGCTTTCGATGCTTCAATACAAAAAACTTTCAAATTAATTTGCTCGCCGGCGAGATAATACTCCTTATCGACCTGGATATAAATTTGCTCCTGGTAATTTTCCTGAAAATAGGTTTCAAATTGTTTAATCTTTTCAGCTTTTGGATCTCCGGCAAATGCTGCAAGAAAATTAAACATTAATCCCACCATCAGAACCGTGAAAAAGTGTTTTACTTTCATGTGTTTTTATTTTGAAAAACCTGCTTATTTGCCATAGTACTTAATCTTCCTCTTATCTGTTATTATTTTGCTCCAGCCCTGCCTCACCGGCAGGCGGGCACGCCGGTTTCATGGATTTTGAATGCATTTTATTCCCAGAAATCAGGTCTAACATTTGTGCCGACTAAAGTGCAATCGATACAAAACCTGGTAGAAAATTGATATTCTAAACCGCCAAAATCATTAAGTATTTCACTTGCCAGAAAATATCCGTTATCCAGCATTTCCTGGATTCTATTAAACCTTACTAAAGAGTCGGTGCAAAAGGAATAATAATTTGGAATACCGACATGAGGTATATCGCTCCTCCTTATAAAAATTCTTTGTTTCTTTACCGTAGATGCATCGAAATATCCTAAGACAACTTCTTGGTCGTCGTTTACATTATAAATATTTCCCATTACGATTGAAGGTTGCGGATCGAAAAGCGTTCCAAGATTTTCAGTGACTTTCTGAAGTTCTTTCCAGTAATTATAGGATTCTTCACTCAACGCATATTGCCTGACATTAATGCTGTATTTAGATTTTAGTCTATCTGTTTCAGTAGATACATATCTTAGAGGATAATCATGTATAATATCTTCACTAAGGTTTTTTGATGTAGAGAATTCAATTGATGTTGATTTGGCCTTCTTCCAGCAAGTATTTATATTATCAGTTCTAATAAAAATTTGACCGTCCTCATAAATATGTTCAGATAGATATGGTGTATAAAATATCCACGTCTCATCCCACTCCCAGCGATAATACCAGGTATCATTTCCCGGATCATGTGTGGTGACAAATATTTGCACACCTTTTAATCCTGCGCTGGGTCTTTCCTCAAACCTAAAGGTTACACTGTCGATTTCAGGTGTTTCTCGCATTGTTACATGTGAAGATTCATATTGATTTCCATTTCTGGTCTGGATATGGATTTGGTATGATTTTCCTATTTGAGCATTGAGGTTTCCAGGATAAAAATATATCCCGGGATCATTTGATTCGATTAAAATATACTTTTCCCCGGAATCTTCAGAAAGACTTACACTTGCACCTGGTTCAGGGATAAATGCCGATGTGTCAATTGGTATTGACCTGGAGAGTTTCATCTGGAAAGCTTCATCTCCATCAGATAAAAATGCTTCCACTACCAATAAATTTTCATACCCCTGAGAAGGAGGATCAAACTCCTTAACGCAATTGCTGAATAGCAAAACCAGATAGAACAGATTTAATATATGTTTTGAAAATTTCATTAAAATCTAAAATTATATGTGATGGTTGGAATGGCTTCAGCAAAAATCGAAAGCTTGTATCCTTTGACGTCTCCATTTTGTGAGACAAAATAAATGGAATAAGCATTGTCTCTTGAGGTAACGTTATATATGGCAAAAGTCCATGAGCTGTGATTTAACTTTTTAATTTTATGATTCCCCTCAAGATTTATCGATAAGTCGAATCTGAAATAATTTGGTATTCTGAATTGATTTCTATCAGAATAGTGCAAACGTTCTATTCCACCATAATAATATTTTGCAACAGGATAAGTGATAGGCCTGCCGGTACTGTAGGTTAAATTCCCAGAGATACTAAATCTTCTTGAAAATTTCCAGTTGGAAAGTACGGTGAAGTCATGCGGCTTGTCATAACTTGCCGGGAAAAACTCTCCTCCATTAACGGTTTCGCCGCTATACTGTCCATCTACTTTAATCAATGCCCTTGAATACGTATAACTTAACCATCCATTTAATTTTCCTGTTTTCTTTTTCAATAAGAATTCAACTCCATAGGATTTGCCAAACCCGCTGATAATGTCAGTTTCTACATGTTCATTCAAAACCAATTGTGCCCCGCTTTTAAAATCCAATAAATCTTCAATGGTCTTGTAATATCCTTCTATGGATCCTTCTATCGTATTGTTTTTAAAATTTTTATATAAACCCAAAGATACCTGATCTCCAACCTGGGGTCGAACATTCGTGTCACTCAACTTCCAGATATCTGTAGGTGAAATGGACGTAGTGTTCGATAGCATGTGAATATACTGCCGCATTCTGTTATAGCTCAATTTTAAAGAACTTTCGTCAGTCAGAGAATACCTGGCAGAAAATCGCAATTCCGGTCCATGGTAAGTTTGAATATTTTCACCATCTCCATAAGTAGTCTCACCAATTTTTGCTCCTTCCTCAATCGGGCCATCAGCTATATATTCATTAACCGTCTTTGGGCCAAGATAATTATACAGAGAATACCTTAAACCAAAATAGAGAGAAAGTCTTTGACTTATATCATATTTATCACCCAGGTATATGGCACTCTCAACTCCTTGTTCATTTTCTAATACTACAGGAGTGATCAATGACTGACTCCCTGCCGGATTTAGCGTGCCCGGCTCTAATTTGTATAATGTGGAACTAATGCCAAAATCTATTTTATGATTGGAATTTGGGAAATAGCTAAAGTCAATTTTTCCAATTATATTTTGTATGGAATATTCCATATCGAAGGCATTTACTTCATTTTTTTTGCTCGAAATATCATAAGTGTAGCCGCTATAAACTCCTGAAAAAACACCATAAAGCTTATTGTTAAAAATATGTTTCCATTGCAGCGATGCATTTTCATTAGAGTAACTATAGATGGTGTCAGAATTGAGGCTGAATTCGTCATCACTAAAATACCCTGCAGCATAGATGGTATTATTTTCATTTATATCATATGAAATTTTACCATAGAGATCGTAAAATGAAGCGCTGCTGTTTTTAAGAGATGGGTTTGGTAATTGCTTCAAAATCCAATCGGAATAGGTGCTTCTGGCTCCAATGATATAGGAAGCTTTGTCTTTAATTATTGGCCCTTCGAAGGCAAGTCGTGCGGTAACGGGACTTATACCTCCGCTTCCAACAAATTTCTTATTATTACCTTCCTTGGTCTGAACCTCAAAGACAGACGAAATTCTTCCGCCATATTGAGCGGGAATACCTCCCTTATGAAGTTCAGCGCTTTTTATAACATCTGGATTAAATGAGCTGAAAAATCCGAATAAATGGGTAGGATTATAGATAGGTGCATCATTGATAAGCATAAGATTTTGATCTGCTGTGCCACCTCTAACATTAATTCCATTTGCTCCTTCGCCTACTGATTGTACACCTGGCAGGGTAAGAGCTACCCTTAGAATATCAACTTCCCCAAGTACGGGAGGAACTTTTTTCATGGATTGGGCGTCAAGCTTATCGAAACCCATTTGCATACCGGCGATATTAATGTCCTTCTCAGATTCAATAATTACCTCTTTCAAAGGAATTACATCTTCAATCATATCAATATCCAATTTGCCCTCACTGTAAAGGATGATTTGTCTTTTCGTGTCTTTGTAACCAATATATTTGAGCAGCAACTCGTGTTTACCTTTGGGAATAGTAAGCGAATAATAGCCAAACTGGTCTGTAACAACGCCTATGCGAGGATTTTCTATATAAATCAACGTACCAATTAGAGGCTCTCCTGTATCGGAATCCCTGATGTATCCCGCCAGATTGGTGTATTCTCCGTCAATGATCCCAGATTTATTTCCTATTTCAGTTACCGTATTTTCAAGTGTATTCTGAAGTTTTACCTTCTTTTCTTCTTTTTGCAAAAAGTCAATGACCTGAACATCAGTTACACTCTGATCTTCATCCGACCTGTCAAAAAAATTGAATGGTAAATCCGCTCGAATTTCATAGCCCTGAGTGAGGATAATCTGCTTGTTTTCATTTAGAAAAAAGTATATTTGAGTTCCTTGAAACACCCTGGTCAAAACACTTTTTATGGTTTCATTATTGAAAATAGCAGAAACAAAAAAACTATCAACTATTTGTGAGTAGTACATAAATTCTACGGGTATTTGCCTTTCGATGTCTTTCGTGAAGATGTTAAAAGGAGTATTTTCATATTTCCCTGAAATTATGAAATCACTGTCTTGACCTATTGATTTAGTGGAAATCAGGTTAAAGACAATGAAAATAAGTGGTAGAAGTTTTTTCATAAACAAATCATTTAAAAAGTGAATCATAATATTTCACAACTTCAACCAATTGATTGTCCGGCCTAAACTTAAATCGAAAATTATTTTTTCTGATGAATCTTTTTATTTCCTTTTTTTGATCTTCCAGCACCTTCAATACGGACCTCCTTTTTTTCACCCGATAATACATCCCATTTTTCTTTATATAATATCTGTCCTTTATAGTGAATTCTTCCCTGATGGAATTTATCTCATTAGAATTTACGATTTCTTTTCTTCTTTTTACCAGTACTTCCATGTCCTGGCTTTTATACATTTGATTATAAAAACCTGTCCTCATGTTTGATATTGTATCTTTTTCGAGTCTGATAAAATAATAGCCCATAAGGTCAAATGAGCTTACTTTCGGGCTGTAGAGTTGAATAGGTGAAAGATATCCGTTCGAATTGAAATTCTCAATTATTAAAAGATCCCTGTAAATGTCATACTTAAGAAAAATACTGTCAAAAGCATGACTGTCATAATTTAATGAACCTTGCTCCCAATAATCATCTATGAAATATTGATGCCCTTTTATACCATTATAAGGATCATAATAACCGCTTCCGGTGTAAACCATGGAATTTCTGCCAATTTCCGAATTATAAATTGAAACAGCTTTGACAAAGGCTTTTTCAATTATTCCATCTTGCCGGTCTTCTAATTGTTGCGCACTAACAGTTGAGGATAAAATAAGCCAAAATATAATTATTACTCCGCAGGCCGGAAAAATTCTGAATAGCTCATTGATGTTCTTTTGATGGTGTTCCATTTATTATCCCGAAAAATTTAATTGCTCATAATCTGAGCATAAAAAAACATTTTCATAATTCTGGGCGGCTCGTCCCTCTTATTAAAAAAAAGTATATAAAAATGACAATTAATTCTGATAAAAATTTGAATTAATGAAATATTTCAACTAACGGTCAGTATTGTGGGTGTACGACAGTTTTGCAAAAGTGTGGATGATAATGGAACTTTAGT